>JADBJL010000011.1 GCA_014874455.1 Thermomicrobiaceae bacterium | reverse complement strand
GGTGAGACGGACGAGCCGGGCGAGTGCCGGTAGGCTCGTCGTCCAGGCGAAGACGCCAGCGAGCGAGCGCACCGGGAAGAGTACGACGCCGAGGTCGGTGACCTGGAGCGCGCCGGCGTGCTCGTGCGCCTTCGTCGGGTCGTCGGGCCCGAACACCGCGCGGTGCCGCTCGGCGTCGTCGCTCGCCTCTGCCCCGTTCGGCGTTGTCATCGATCGCAGCACGCCCTTGACGCTCGAAGCCTGGACGATCGGGTAGCCGGTGATCCGCTCCCGCTGGATCGGCAGGTCGACCGTGCCGACCGATCGGCCCGTGCCGGCGTGTACTGGCGTCTCGCAGTAAGCGAAGAGCAGCGCGTATGCTTCGGCCATCTCACCATGCTCCGATCACTGCTACACCGAATCCGATCTCCGCACCCCACTGGGTGAAACTCGGCCACCAGAGACCGTGTGCTTCTCGCAGCCGTACCGCTCCACGGGCGCGGAAGGAGTAGACGCTGCCAGCGGGCACGAACCGGCGCGACGGCCGGTGCCCGTTGTCGGCTACCCTGTAGCCGCCCGCGCTCTCGTACCGCGGGATAGCCGCCGCGACCAGCTCGACCTGCCCGTCGAAGAGGGCACTCCAGTCGCGCGGCCGCCAGCCGTCCTCGAAGCAGGCCGGTGTGGCCAGGTAGACCGAGAAACGCTCCGGCAGCGGGTCTGGCGCCGTGGGCAGCGCGTCGGCCTGGACGACCTCGAAGCTGGCCGAGCGTCGCTCGCCGCCGAGGGCAAGCAGGCCGCGCTCCGGCCAGCCCTCGAGCCCGGCGAACTCGACCAGCAGCCCGTAGCCGGGCGCGAGCCGCACGTAGCTCGCCTCGTAGTAGCGGCCCTCAACCGTCACCCGCCGCGCTGAGTCCTGCGCGATGCCGACCCGCACCTCGCGCTCCCAGATCGTGTCCTCTGCGATGCCAGCGACTGCCTTCCGGTCGAGGTAGGCCCGAAGAGCAGGGAGCGTGAGCCAGAGTCGTGGCTCTCCCTTACCCGAGCGCTCCGCGCGTTCTCGCTCGACTTCCCAGAGCGGAAAGAGTTCGGGCACCGGCGCATCGGTGCGCAGCCATTCCGGCGGCGAGGCCGGTGCCGGGAGGCGGGCGATGCCGCTTTCGGACGGTACCGCATCGGCCGGTGGCGGGAAGAGGCGCTCGACCCGGCCGCCAGCGGTACGCCGGGCGAGGAACGGGCCGCACATCCGCAGCGGGCCCCAGCCGTCGGCTGGGCCGACCGCCGCCTCGATCGCGGCGGGATCGTCGAACGGCACGTCCTTGCGCACCACGGCCAGGTGGTAGGCCCGCAGCGCGCCCTGCACCGTCGTCGGCAGCGGCGGGAAGCGCGATTCGGCGCGGTGCGCCTGCCCGGCGTCGAACGGCCGGCCGTCGCGGAACATCCAGACATCGAGCGGTTCCAGAAAGATGGCTGTCATTCCTCCCCTCCCTTCGCCAGGAAGCGGGCGACCACCAGCCAGCCGGTCAGCTCCTCCGCGCCGCCCAGGCCGGCGTCCTGGAGGGCGCTGGCGAAGGTGGTCAGGCGCTCGACCAGCGCGTCGCGCTCTCGCTCGCTCCCCTCTGGCCACTCGCCTTGCCGGGTGACGACGCGCTTGATCTCGGCCCGGAAATCAGGGCCAGCACCGGCGAACGCTCGGGCCGACTCGCGCAGCGCATAGGGCAAACGGCCAGACAGCCGGTCGGTGCGGAAGAGGTCGATCAGCGAGCCGATATCGAGTACCTTGAGCTGCTCCCATTTCGCCCGCACGCTGGTGATCTCGCCGCTGCGCCGCCGGAGTTCCAGGCACACGGCCGCCTTGTCCTTCACCTGCTTGGCGCGCTCTTCGGCCTGGCGCGCCGCCTTGAGCGCGTCGCCCAGCGGCTGCAGCCAGTGAGCGATCGCGATCCCCGCCGACGCGGTGCCCTCGGTGATCTCTTGAAATCGCTCTGCGGCTAGGCGAGCGAAGTCGAGCGCGAGCTGGGCCGGTGCGAGCGCCAGCACGTCGTCGCCGCCGTTGTAGACCACTTCCACCTGCTTGAACTCGCGCTCAAGCGCTCGCACCGCATCGGCGAACTCAGCGAGCCGCTGGCTGAAGGCCCGGTGTGCCTCGGGCGAGTCCTGGCCGGTCAGCAGCTCGTTGATGCGTTTGCCCATCGAGTCGCCGTCGAGGACGACCACCGCCAGGTAGGGCGACGGCCCGCCACGCCAGCCCGCCGCGCGGTACAGCTTCCGCAGGGCGTCGACCGCCGCCGCCCGCTCCGCCTCCGGGATCTCCTGTGGTTCCACCCCGAGCTCTTCGGCGAGCGCCTCTCGCTCTAGCCGGTTCTGAAAGAGGAAGCCGCCGTCGTAGGGGAAGGACGGGCTGGTCGAGCGGCGCATCGCCTCGGGATCGACGCCAGCGGCCCGGAACAGCTCGCGCAGGGCCTGGGCGTACGCCGCGAGCGCTTGCCTCGCGTGTTCCTCCGCGTGGCTGAGGAACGGGCGTGCGGCGATGGTGGGAACTGACGGGAAGGTCTCCGCGCGGGCCAGCCGAGCGAACCGCTTGATCGCCCCGACCGCGTCGAGCCGCTCGTGCTCGCCGACCGCCCACGGGCCGAGTGCCGAGCGATGCCGTACCTGTCTCCAGTACTTGCTCGCGTCGAGCGAGCGGGTGCGGAGCGCGGAGCGGCTGCCGCTGAGGCTATCCTTGATCCCGGGCTCCTCGACCTGGTCGAACGGGCGCAGGCGCTTGATGGCGGCCAACCCCTGGCCAGCCCGGCGGAACGCCTCGCCGTACGACCCGTCGAGGCGGGCGACGGCCCAGTAGACTTCCCACAGGTGCTCGGCCTGCCGCTGCCAGGTCGCTTCCCACAGCTCGTCGACCGGCACGCGCTTCGCGAGATCGAGCCGCGCTTCGTCCGCGAGTTCCTGCCAGCGACGGCGCAGCGCCGCCTCGGCGTTCTGAGCGATGTTCTCGGACTGCTCCCAGGGCACGACGGCGACGATCACGTTCGGCATATCGTGCCGGGCGCCGCCGAGCGAGGCCGGGAAGACGAGCTGGCCGCCGCTGGCATGGATGGACTGGGCTGCAGCGGTGGCTAGCTCGGCCAGGATGCGGCTGCCGACGAAGAGGTCGGACGTCCGCCGGGCCTCGGCGATGAACGACTGGACAGGGCTGAAGGTGAACCGGAGCACCGCCTCACTCATAGTGCACCTCGACGGCATTTGGCAGCTCAGCCAGCCGGCGTGCCATCCAGTCGAAATGGCGCTCGAGCTGGTGATCGTCGGGCACCGGCTGTCGGACATCGAGCAAGCGGCTGAGGAAGAGCGTCGCTACTCCGAGGAGAGAGCCATCGACGGCTCGCGTCAGCGTGAGCCACAAGGGAGACATTCGGCGCTCGACCTTCGCGTAGGGCGGGGGTGGCTCGATGGTCGTCCGCTGCTGCGGGATCACCAGCGGCATGCCGAAGACGATACGCTCGTTGGTGGAGAGCTGGCGACGGCTCTCGCGTAGCCATGACCCAACGGTGTCCACCGCGTCCATCCAGGCATCGCGCCCTTGCCAACCGCCGAAGACCCAGATCTTGCACCAGGACGGGTCGAGCACCTCGAACGCCGGTCGCTGCCGGTTCACGCCCCGCTCGACGCCCAGACGCCGGCGGACGAGCGAGAGCCCTTCAACGAGTTCCCGCGCCGCGTCCGCTGGTGTCGGGCTCAGTTGAAAGGGAAGGTCGAGGTGACGTACTCGCACCCGTCTGACGCTTCCGTCTTGGTCGCGGCGCAGCGCCAGCTCCGCCGCCAGGCTGCCGGCCGTCCGGCGCGCGCGAGCGCCTAACCCCCCGAGATGGACGAGAAGCCAAGTGGCTCGCACGGCATGGTAGAGCGCTTCGCGGGCGACCGATGGTTCCACTCCGTGCCGTGGCGTGAAGGTGAGCGTGAAGCGGCTGTCCGGCGGAAAGTACCGCTTGGACTCAAGCTGTTCGCCGCGAACTTTCTGCTCGCCCATCGACCAGTAGAGGTAGTTGATACCGCTGCCGGTCTCGCGATCGCCGCGCCGCTCTCGGCTCTGCCGGATCGGGCGCCACTCCTGCGGCTGTACCGCACCCCCATCGAGGGTCACCACGACCTTCGAGGCTCCGAAGCCGTCCTTGCCCCCGGCGTCGCCGAAGACCCTGGCTTCGAGCTTCCGTACCTCCTGCAAGCCCGCGTCGTCCGTGCCGTAGCAGCCACCGGCGAGCGCCCGCAGCCAGAAGCGGAGCGCGCCACGTACCGAGGGGGCGCGCAGCTCCGGTGCTCCTCGCGGCTCTGCCCCCGCGAGGAATAGCGGTGTCACCGTCACGAGGGGGATACGCACGGGCTGGGTCGCCTGCTGGCGTGCTGGCTCTCTCACCTTCGTCGCCCCCTTACCCGATTGACTGGCTACTCAGACACACGAGCACGCAGCTCTTCCCGACGCTATCTCGCCAGCCTCTCACCTCGGCTGGCTCCAGCGGTGCGGTCGGCAGCAGTGCCTCGCGTGTGCTTACCGCTAATATAGGAGGTTCGCAGATGGGTGGGAAGACTGGGGTTCCCGTCCTTTGCGAGACCACACGCTGTACCAGCCTCGCGCAGAGCTGGCGGCTCTGTCATACTGCTGCTGGAACCGGCCGGTTAGCGCTGAGCCGGCCGGTACGCGGTGAGAACCAGCCCCCGGAGGGAGAAGGCGATGATCGAGGCATGTGACCGCTACCTGGAGGAACACGAGCGGGAGCACCTGGAGGCGCTGTTCGATCTCCTGCGTATCCCCAGCGTTAGCGCCCTGCCGGAACGCCAGGCAGACGTGCGCCGGGCGGCCGAGTGGGTGGCCAACCGGCTCCGGGCGCTCGGTGTGCCACAGGTCGAGCTGCTCGAGACCGAGCGCAACCCGGTCGTCTTCGGCCACTGGCAGGTCGACGACCGCCAGCCGACGGCCCTCATCTACGGCCACTACGACGTGCAGCCGCCCGACCCGTTGGAGCTGTGGGAGACGCCGCCTTTCGAGCCAGCCGTACGCAACGGCCGGATCTACGCGCGCGGCGCCTCCGACGACAAGGGCAACCTCTTCGCCGCGCTCTGCGGGATCGAGGCTCTGGTGCACACACAGGGCCGGCCGCCGATCAACCTGAAGTTCTTCTTCGAGGGCGAAGAGGAGATCGGCAGCCCGAGCCTCGGGCCGGTGATCCGCGGCAACCGCGAGAAGCTGGCCTGCGACTTCGTGATCTCGGCCGATGGCGGGATGTACGGCCACGATCAACCGTCAGTCACGCTCTCCACCAAGGGCCTGTGCGCCTGCCAGGTCAACGTCCGTACGGCTGCGACCGACCTCCACTCCGGGCAGTACGGCGCCGTCATCGCGAACGCGGTGCAGACGCTGGTGCAGCTCGCGGCCACCTTCCACACGCCCGAAGGGAAGGTAGCGGTGGCCGGCTTCTACGACAAGGTACGCGAGCTCACGCCGGAGGAGCGGGCCGAGATTGCGGCCGTGCCGTTCGATGAGCGCGAGTATTTGAGCAGCGTCGGCGCGCGGGCGCTCTGGGGCGAGCCCGGCTATAGCCCGCTGGAGCGTGCTTGGGCACGGCCGACGCTCGACCTCAACGGCATCTGGGGTGGCTTCCAGGGCGAGGGGGTCAAGACCGTTACGCCCTGCGAGGCACACCTCAAGGTCACCTGCCGCCTGGTGCCCGAGCAGGAGCCGGAAGAGATCCTGGCGCTGATCGAGCAGCACGTCGCCCGTCACACCCCGTCCTGGGCCGAGGTGACCGTCGAGCGCTTCCCTGGCTCGGCTCGCCCCTTCGCCATCCGGCGGGATCACCCGGCGCTCCAGGCAGCGAGGGCAGTGCTGCGCGATCTGTACGGCAAGGAGCCGCTCGCTATCCGGCTCGGGGGTACGCTGCCGGTGGCCGAGATCTTCCAGCGTGAGCTCGGCGCTGATATGGTGTTCTTCGCCTGGGGGATGCCCGACTCGCGGGTGCACGCGCCGAACGAGTCGTACCGGCTGGCGGACTTCCGGACGATGGCGCGCGCCTACTGCCGCTACCTGACCGCCCTGGCGCGCACGTAGCGTGACCGGGTGAAGTGGCCTGAAGCCGGGTCACTGGCCTACCCGGCGCGAGGCTCCTACGGCTCGGCAGCCGAGATCGCCGGATAAGATCGTCCGCTGCGCCGGTGCGAGCGGCGATGCCTCGCTGCCACTCTACCGCGCCCGCGAGGCCTGCCTGCTCCCTAGGGGCAAAAAGAGGGGGAGCCCGATGAGCGACAGCTCCCTTGCCCGCTTGGCCGAGCTGCGCGGCCGGCGGGTCAGGCTTATCCCGTTCGATGAGCGGCACCTGGAGGCGCTGCGACGCTGGCGCTCCGATCCCGAGGTGACGCGCTACTGGGTTACCCAGGCTGCCGCGACACCGGAGCAGATGCGAGCCTGGTTCGACCGTAACCGCGCGGCCGGCGTGCTCATGTGGCTCATCGCGGACGAGCACGGCAGGCCTATTGGCTACATCGATCTCTTCGCTCTGGACAGCGTCAACCGCAAGGCAGAGCTGTCGTTGATGATCGGCGAGCGACACGTCTGGGGCCGGGGCTACGCCCGCGAGGCGCTGCGGACACTGCTGCGCCACGCCTTCGCTCCGGTCGCGACCGGTGGGCTGGGCCTGCATAAGGTCTACCTTTCGGTCTTCGCCGAGAACGTCGCGGCCAGGCGAGCCTATGCCGCCTGCGGCTTCCGCGAGGACGGCATCCTGCGCGACGATATCTACCGCGACGGTTCCTGGCACGACCAGATCCTGATGAGCGTGCTGGAGCACGAGTTCACCGAGCTAGACGCTCCTCGCTGACCCTCGATGCGTCACAGGCGAGCCACAGGGACGATTCGCCTCGTGCTGGCGGCACAGCACTCGACAGGCTGAGTCGATGGCGTACCCTCACGAAGTGAGCAGGCTTTGGTCAGAATGTGAGCAATGTTTGGACTGGTCAGGGCCCTGCCCAGCGGATAGCGTAAGGTTCCGGTGCCGGACGATGCATCTTGGCTCCGGAGGATACGCTCGCCGCCTCGCGGGAACCACAGCCGCGAGAGGAAGGGGAGATGTTCCGATGCGAAGAAAAGGGCTCCTGGCAGTGGCCCTGGCCACTGCCCTGTTCGTAGCCTACGCTTCAGCCGCATATGCGCATGAGTGCGTGAACGTGTACAAGACCGAAGGGGCAGGTCAGGAGGCGATCGCGCACAACGGCGGTGTAGCCGGCTATGTCTTGCGGCCGGACGGCGTCGAGGTCTTCATTCATCCGTCGGTCTCGCAGGATCCGTTCCTCTCCACCCTGTTCAGCGGTGCGCCTGGCCAATTCAACGGCAAGAGCGGCGAGGCCGGCTCGCTGCCCGAAGGGGCGCACGAGTCCGCCGGGTGGGAAGTCGTCCCGTTCGGCGGAGGTGAATAGGCCGAGGGTGTCGGGGAAAGGCGCGGATCGAACGTGTGGCCGGCCATCGCTTCCAGGTGGTAGCCTGTGCGGTGAGGAGATCTACGCGCCCGGCGCTGCTATAGATCTGGGCTGGGTGGGAACCATGCAGGCGATGGCAGGCGAGCAGCCCCGGCGCATCCGAGCGCCGCTCGACCAGGAGACGATCGACGCGCTGCGTGCCGGTGACCAGGTGTTGATCAGCGGCACGCTGTTGACTGCCCGCGATGCGGCGCACCAGAGGCTGGTCGCTGCGCTGGAGCGCGGCGAGCTGCTCCCGGTCGACCTCCGCGGGCAGGTGGTCTACTACGTCGGCCCGGCGCCACCCCGGCCCGGCATGGTGATCGGCTCGGCTGGGCCGACCACCAGCGGGCGGATGGATCCGTACACCCCGGCGCTACTAGCTGCTGGCCTGCGCGGCATGATCGGCAAGGGCTACCGGAGCCCGGCCGTGCGCCAGGCGATCGTCGAGCACGGCGCGGTCTACTTCGGCGCGGTCGGCGGCTCGGGCGCGCTGCTCGCCCGGCGCATCACCGCTGCCGAGGTCGTCGCCTACGAGGATCTCGGGCCGGAAGCCATCTACCGGCTCACGGTGGTCGACTTCCCCGCCATCGTGGTCAACGACCGCTATGGCGGCGACCTCTACGAGAGCGCTCCCCTGGCCTACGCCGAGCCGGATGACCGGCCCTGAGGCAGCCTGGCCGGCGGGAGAGCGCGGTGTGCGGCGGTAGGAGCTGCCAGGCGCCGGACGCCTACTTGAGCACGCCCGGCCCGGCGTCGCTCAGCAGCTCGACCAGCAGCGCCTTGTGCAGGTGCAACCGGTTCTCCGCCTGGTCGAAGATCACCGAGCGCGGGCCGTCGGCTACCTCGGCAGTCGCCTCCTGCCCCCGGTACATCGGCAAGCAGTGCATGAAGATCGCGTCCGGGCCGGCCGCTTCCATGATCTCCCCGGTCACCTGGTACGCCTGGAGCGCCTCCAGTGCCTCCGGGCCGAGCGTCTGCCCCATGCTCACCCAGACGTCGGTATAGACGACGTCCACACCCTGGACGGCCTGCCAGGGATCGTGCAGCACGGCGACCGTCGCGCCAGTCTGCTGGCCGATCGCCTGGGCGCGGGCGATGATTCCCGGGTCAGGCTGGCAGTGCGGTGGGCAAGCGATGCGGACGTTGAGCCCGACCAGCGCGCCGGAGAGGGCCAGCGAGTGCGCCATGTTGTTCGCACAGCCGAGGTAGGCCAGCGTCCGGCCGGCCCAGCCACCGAGGTGCTCCTTGATAGTGAGCATGTCGGCCAGGCCCTGGGTGGGGTGCGCCAGGTCGGACAGTCCATTGATGACAGGCACGGTCGCGTGCGCTGCCAGCTCTTCGACGTCCTGGTGCTTGTAGACCCGGGCCATGATCGCGTTCACGTAGCGCGAGAGCACCCGGGCCGTGTCGGCGATGGTCTCGCCGCGGCCGAGCTGGAGATCGTTAGTCGAAAGATAGAGCGCGTGGCCGCCGAGCTGGGCCATGCCAGCCTCGAACGCGACGCGCGTCCGGGTCGAAGGCTTCTGGAAGATCATGGCCAGCGTTTTGCCGGGTAAGAGCTGATGTTGCGGCTTGCCGGCATAGTGGTCAGCTTTGAGCTGGGCGGCGAAGTCGATCAGCGCAGTGGCCTGCGCGGGGGTCAGATCATCGTCGGTCAGGAGATGGAAGGTCTTGGTAATCGTCGGGACAACCACGGGAACCTCCTCCAGGCACACTCAGTCCAGCCGCACGTCGGTGCGAGAGAACGGCTGAACCTGCGCCTGAGCCGGAGTCCCATTCGGCCTGTCCCCTTCCAGTGACCGAGACGACCTACACAACCAGCTTCCCGCTGGCAAGGCTATCATCGCACGGCATGCTCGCGGTGTCAAGCCCCAGTTCGCAAGCTTGCCCAGGCCGCGCGGGCTGCAGCGATGCGGATCGATCCGGGGAGAAAAGTCCTGGGCACTGGCTTACGGCTAGGGGGAGGCTCCGGAGCCCTCCGACCTCCACCCACGGTCAGCGGGTGGCACTCTTTCCAGGCCAACGGCCTGCCGGTTCTGAGCTACCCCAGCCACCAGCACCCAGGACAACTCCATTCTACCCTAATCGCCGAGCGTGTGCAGAACGACGTGGCCAGCGCACGGTGAGCGGCACCCCAGATAGCTCGTCCCGGCGGTAGCGGAAGACGCGGCGGCATTTCCGCAGCGTGATCAGCGTTTCGCGCGTCTACTCGGGATATAATGGATCTCGAACGAAGGTGGGAGATCTCATGACGTTCGGCCTCGAAGATTTCCAGGATCTCATCCGGCTCCTCGGCGAGCACCCCGAGTGGCGTGCCGAGCTGCGCCGCCACGTGCTCACCGAAGAATTGCTTCAGCTACCGGATCTGGTTCGGCAACTCGCCGACGCGCAGGTGCGTACCGAGCACCGGATCGAGCAGCTTACCGCCCGCGTCGACGCGTTGGCCGACGCCCAGGTGCGTACGGAACAGCGCCTCGAGCAACTCACCGTTCGGGTCGACGAGCTGGCTCAAGCTCAGGTACGCACCGAACAGCGGTTAGAGCAGCTCACCGCCCGTGTCGATGACCTCACTGTGCGTCTGGAGCAGCTTGCCGCCCGGGTGGATGACCTCACTGTGCGCCTGGAGCAGCTCACGGCCCGGGTCGATGACCTGACCGTGCGCCTGGAGCAGCTCACGGCTCGGGTGGACGACCTGACCCTGCGGATGGTGCAGGTTGAGGAGCAGATCGCCCGCCTCACGGCCCGGGTCGATGACCTGACCGTGCGCCTGGAGCAGCTCACGGCTCGGGTGGACGATCTGACCGTGCGGCTGGAGCAGCTTACCGCCCGAGTGGACGACCTCGCTCAGCGCATGGAGCAGCTCACCGCCCGCGTCGACGAGCTGGCTGAAGCGCAGGTGCGCACCGAGCAGCGGCTAGAGCGACTCATCGCCCGGGTCGACGTGATCGAGCGTGACCTGGCGGATCTCCGCTCGGAGTTCCGCGGCTACCGACTGGAGTGGCGCTACATCCAGCGGGCGGCCGCGTACTTCGGCCCGCTGCTCCGCCGTCTCCGGTTAGTCTGGCCAAGCGAGGCAGTTGATCAATACGACGACCGCCTACCCCGCTGGGCGGCCGAGGAGCTCCTGCGCGCCGACCTTCTGGTCACCGGTGTGCCGCGGTACCAGCCGGAGGCTGGCGAAGTCTGGCTGGTCGTCGAGGTCTCGGCGAGGGTCGATCGCGGCGATGTCGAGCGAGCAGTGCGCCGTGCAGAGGCGCTCCGGGCCGCTGGTCTCCGCGCCTTGCCGGCAGTCGCTGGCGAGCGGACGACGCAGGGCGCCAAGACCGCTGTCCAGGAACAGACCGTCGTGTTGTTCAAGGACGGCGCAGTCGAAGGCTGGGAAGAAGCTCTGCAGAGGTGGGCGAGTTAAGCGGGCGGCCTGCCGCGTCCTGACATCGGCGTTCTCGGCTCGAGGCGAGACGTCGGTCCATCCGATCCCCCTCCCACGTTCTGCTTTCCCGCGCTACACTGCTGCCAGGCAAGTGAGCGAAGGAGGATGCGACCGTGAAATACGCCGCGTTCATCCGGTACGGTAACCAGGAGAAGATCGCCGAAGTCCGGCCGATACACCGGCAGTACCTCTCCCAGCTCAAAGAAGCCGGAAAACTGTGGGCCTCCGGCCCGTTCACCGACGACAGCGGGGCATTGATCATCTACGAGACGGAGTCCGAGGAGGAAGCGCGCCAGCTCATCGAGCGGGATCCGTTCTACGAGGCTGGAGTCTTCCAGGAGATCCAGCTCAAGCCCTGGAATCGGGTGTTTTGACAGGGAGGCGAATCATGGCGGTAGAGACCGGGGTTAAGGAATACCAGCTCTTGATCGATGGCCAGTTCGTCCCCGCCGCCTCTGGCGAGACGTTCGAAACGCTGAACCCGGCCACGAACGAGGTGATCGGCCGGGTCGCCCGGGCGGGCAAAGAGGACGTGGATCGCGCTGTCCGGGCCGCCCGGCGGGCGTTCGACGAGGGGCCGTGGGGCCGGATGACACCGAACGAGCGGGCCCGTCGGCTGCGCCGGGTAGCCGAGATCCTGCGCGAGCGTCAGGAAGAGCTTGCCCGGCTGGAGACGCTCAACTGCGGCAAGATCATCGTCGAGTCGCGCATGGACGTAGCCAGCGCCGCCAACTGCTTCGAGTACTACGCTAACCTCGCGGGCCAGATCTGGGGCGAGACCATCCCGATGAACGGCCCGCTGCTCGACTATACGGTGCGCGAGCCATACGGTGTCTGCGGCCAGATCATCCCCTGGAACTTCCCGATCCTGATGGCGGCCTGGAAGCTCGCTCCAGCGCTCGCCGCCGGGAACACAGTCGTCCTCAAGCCGGCCAGCTACACCCCGATCACTGCCCTGGTGCTCGGCCAGATCTGCCTGGAGGCGGGCATCCCCGAAGGCGTCGTCAACGTCCTTCCCGGGCCGGGCAACGAGGTGGGTGCAGCGATCTGCGAGCATCCGATGGTGGACAAGATCGCGTTCACCGGTGAAACCGAGACCGGGCGCCAGATCCTCCGGCTCAGCGCTGGCACCATCAAGAAGGTCTCGCTGGAGCTGGGAGGAAAGTCACCCAACATCGTCTTCCCGGACGCCAACCTGGAGGAGGCGGTCAACGGCTCGCTCTTCGCTATTTTCAGCAACGCTGGCCAGCGTTGTACGGCGCGTACCCGGCTCTTCCTGCACGAGTCGATCCACGACCGGTTCATGGACGACTTCCTCGCCAAGGCAGCGAGAATCCGGATCGGCGACCCGCTGGACGACACTACCCAGATGGGCCCGCTGGTCTCGCGGCGCCAGTGCGAGCGCGTGCTCAGCTACGTCGAGAAGGCCAGGAGCGAGGGAGCCGAGCTGCGGCTGGGAGGCAAGCGGCCGGAAAAGGCTGACCTCCAGCGCGGGAACTTCGTCGAGCCGACCATCTTCGACCGGGTGCGTAACGACATGACAGTCGCGCGCGAGGAGGTGTTCGGGCCCGTCCTCTCGGTGATCCCGTTCCGCGACGAAGAGGAGGTCGTCGCGCTGGCCAACGACACCATCTACGGCCTCGCCGCAACGATCTGGACGAGGGACATCAAGCGGGCGCACAAGCTCGCGGCGCGCATCCGGGCCGGGAACATCAGCATCAACTATCCCGTGGTCAACCCACCGGAGGCGCCGTTCGGCGGCTTCAAGCAGAGCGGCATCGGCCGCGAGCTCAGCCGGCACGCGCTCGACCTGTACACGCAGGTCAAGAACGTCGTGGTCGGCCTCTCGGACGAGGTGTTCGACTGGTACGGCCGCTGGCCAGGCGGACGCTAGCGAGCCGGAATGGGTCAACCCAGCAGTGTGGCCCAGCCGGAGCGCGCGAGCTGCTCCTCCTTGGCCAGGAAGTCGAGCACGGTCGAGACGAAGGTGCCGTGGCTCCAGCTCAGCGGGCTGACCGAGAGGGGCTCGCCGGTGTAGGGGTGCACCTGCTCGGCGAGCACCCCGCTCGGGAGCGCATGGTGCACGACCCACTCGATCAGCTCGCGCGCCCGATCCAGGTGAGCCGGTGAGACCGCGCGGGCGATGTACCAGTCTGCCAGCCAGAGGGTGCAGACGAACCAGGGGTTGCCGGGTACGTTCGCGACATCGCGGCTGACCTGGTAGTAGTAGTCGTCCTCGTAGCGGGCGATCCCGCCCACCGGCGTCCGGCACCAGAGTCGCTGCTCCACCGCCTCCATCGTCCTGACCATGCGCGGATCGCCTGCCGGTACTAACCCAAACTGGAACAGGCCAGCCAGGCTGGCGTCGAGCGTCGCATCCCGGCGGACTCCTCCCTTCTCGTCCACCACGACCGTGCGGACGAAGCGCTCGAGTTCCGGGTCGTAGAAGGCCCGGAGCGCCGCCTCGCGGATCTCCTCAGCCGCCTGTACCCAGCCGCTCGCCAGCTCATCGTCGCCGAAGATCTCTGCCAGTCGTGCCGCCGCCTGGAGCCCGGCCCACACCGCCGCCACGGTGAAGGCATGCACGCCGTGCCGCTCTTCCCAGAGATCGTATGAGGGCAGCGGCAAGCCGGTTCTCGAGTCTCGGTACGATGCCAGGAAGCGAGCGCACGGCACGACCATCGGCTGGTAGAGCAAGCGGATCAGCTCGATGTCGTGGTATCGCTGGTAGTGCTCCCACAGGGCATGCAGCACGAGTGCCGTCTCGTCCTCCTGGATCGGGAACTGCAGCTCTCCGCCCGGGGTCGACCAGGGATGCCAGCTTGAGCCGGCCGAGCCGTCCGGGTTGTACTTGTGCAAGAAGAAGCCGTAGTGCGTGACCAGCTCGTGGACGAAGAGGAAAAAGCGCCGGCTCAACTCGGGGTAGCCCGCCTTGTCGAGCGCCATCGAGATCAGCGCGCCGTCGCGCGGCCACATGTAGCTGTAGGTATCCCGGCCGAACTGGAGGATGTCGGAGTCGTTGGCGGCGAGGATCGCTCCGCCACGGTCGATCTGCGTTCGAAGGATCAGCAAGCTCTGGCGCGTGAGTCGCTCGACGGCAGGAGACAGCGAGTCGAACCGCCGCGCCCGGTGGTTCGCCCAGTTTCTCCAGTAGTGGCGGACGCGGTTGAGGATGAACTGTGGCCTCGCACTCACGACCAGATGATGCAGCTCGCGCACGTCGGCATGACGAAACCCGACCGTCATCCAGAAGTAGGCGACCGCCTCGCCGCCAGCGGGCACGTCCACACTCAGGCCACCGATCGAGTCGACCGAGCCCTGGGCGATCACGTTCCGGCTGAGCAGCCCGTCCTCAGCATCGCGCCAGGTACCCTCCCGACCACGGAAGGCTTTGTTACCGGTCGCGAAGGTATGGTAGCCCGGTTCCGGGCCAGCCCAACCGGAGAACCAGACGTACCGCTTTCCCTTGTAGTGGACGATGGCACGACCTTCCGGTTCGTAGTACGCCGTCTCGCCGTCAGCGTAGCCCCAGAGGTAGCCATCGAAGTGGTTGAACAGCCATACCCGGCGCGGGCGGCCGCCCAGATCGCTCACGGCCACCCGGCGAAGCCAGATATCGTGCTCGAGGTCGACGGCGTCGTTCAGCCTGAGCTGGACTCGCAGTTCCGGATGGCGGAGCGTGACGTCGCTGACCAAGGTGCTCTCCTCGTAGCGAAGATCGCGCTCCCAGCCCGGATCGCTCAGCCAGGCCAGGCGGCCATCGACCCAGAGGCCGAACCGGTTCAGACGCCCCTGGGTGTGGTTCTCCTGACCCACGCGGGGGAAATACACGTCACGCAGCGTGTAGGTGTGGTCGAAGTTGATGAGGAGCCTGCCGTTGCCGAGCGGTATGTCCCGAGGCATATCATTGATCCGCCACTATTGCCGTTCCATATCTCGACATCGTCACCAGCCGGTCACAGCGTTACGACAGCACTGGAATGCGAGCGATCCACTCGACGAGGAACCGCAGGAGGCTGGCCACAGCCATGAAAGCGCCTGCGAGCCCGAGCGCCGCACTCGCCGGCCAGCCGAGCTCGACGGGAGACTCGATCTGTTGCTCGCGGCGGCGCAGGAGCTGGACAGCCGGCAGCGCCAGCAGGGCCAGCAGCGTTATCGCGGCCAGCACCAGAAAGAGCGAGAGCAGCCCGTAGAGCGGTCGCCACCCGCTCATCGCCAGCGCGCCGAACGCGGTACTGAGCAGAGCCAGCGCGAGCAGGTCGCGCGGGCCGTCGAGTACCGACCGGTGCGTCAGCGCTCCAGGGCGCCAGACGACGGCGTTCGCCGCCATCCACAGGACAACGCCGAGCAGTGTGCCCGTCCAAGCCCCGGTCACGAACCGGAGCCAGTTCCTCGGCTCGTAGAGCGCTGGCAGCCTTAGGTCGTGGAGCAGCGAGTTGACGCCATCGACGCCGAGCGCCAGTACCCCCGCTGCCAGCAGAGCCAGAGCGGGAAATGCCGGCACGCCAGCTCGGCGTAGCCGGCCAGCGATCGCCAGATAGCCAGTGGTGAGGAGGAAGGCACCGTAGATCCCGGTCATGCGCGCATCGAAAGGAAGCCGGCTGCCCGCGAACCAGAACGAGTGACTCGGCCGCTGCGCGCACAGCCCGTGCAACGCGGCCAGCGACTTCTCTTCCACCGGCCACGGGAGCGCCAGAAAGGCGGTGATGAAGACGAGCACCAGCACGGCGAACGTCACCGCGCCCGCCTTCTGCCCGCGAGCCGCCCTGTGCGATACGTCCGCCACCATGCTGGTCGTCCTTCCCGCCAGCCTGTCCTGGGATGAGCATACACCGCCATAGATCGCCGACGAAGGGGCCACACTGGTTGTCCGTACAATTTGATCGTACACCATCTGGCGCGTACTATTGTATCCGGGGACCGACATGCTGCGGGCCGCCGGACGCTGGGAAGGGAAGGCACCGTGAGACGGCCGCGGATAACGCGGCGAGCGTTTCTCCAGATCGCAGGGGGTCTGGCGTTAGCCACGCTCACCGAGATCCGCTTGCCGCATCCCGTCGCGCGCGCGATCACCCGGATAAGTTGGATCGAACGCGGCGTCTTCCCGGGCGCCGGCACCTATACCTCACCCTCGGTCGCGATTCCCCGCCCGTTCAATAGCATCGAGGTCGGCTGGCGCGCTGTTGTTCCGGCTGGCGGCAGCTTGACGATCGCTGTGCGTACCAGCGTCGACGGCCAGCACTGGAGCGACTGGGTCGTGCTCGCCCCCGATCCCCACGCCGCTCCGCACCAGCCAGATGCCTGGGTCTATGCCACCCCGGTACTGGTGACCCCGAGTACCGCGTTGCAGTACCGTGTCCAGCTCGAGCCAGGGATCGACGGCTCACCGGTCAGGCTGGAAGCGGTCGAACTCGGCTGCGTCGATACGCGCGGTGACGACGTGCGATTCCTCGCCGAGACACCGCTGATCGACGGGTGGATCATCCCCCGCGCTGGCTGGGGTGCCGACGAGTCGCTTCGCTTCGACGAGAACGGCAAGGAGATCTGGCCACCCAGCTACGCGCCGGTGGAGAAGATCATCATCCATCACACGGTCACCCAGAACAACCCGCCCGACCCGGCGGCGTCGGTACGGGCCATCTACGCCTACCATGCGATCACCCAAGGCTGGGGTGACATCGGCTACAACTTCCTGGTCGACTGGCAAGGGAACGTCTATGAGGGGCGCTACGGCGGGCCGAACGTGGTCGGCGCGCACACTGCCGGCTACAACACCGGCACCATGGGTATCGCCGTGCTCGGTGACTTCACGTCGACGGCCCCACCACAACCCGCCATCGACTCCCTGATGCGCCTCATCCGCGAGCGGGCACCTCAGGTCGACCCCGGCGGGATTTCCTACTTTCGCGACTTGGTCGACGTCCCGAATATCGGCGGGCACCGCGACTACAACCTCACCGAATGCCCCGGCGATCATCTCTATGAAGTCATCCCGGACATCCGTGGTCGTCTCAAGGGTACCGGGCCGGTCGTCTTCAGAAGCAGGCCACGCCCGGGCCAGGCCCGGGGCGAACTCGTCTCGGTGACCTTCACGCCGACCGAACTGTATGCCGGAACCCTGGTGCGTGTCGATTTCGCCGTGCGCAATACCGGCGAGGTGGACCTGCTCACTCAGGGCCCACCACCTGGCTTCACCTACGAAGAGAGCCAGAGCTTCGACAGCGTCGGCTTCCCCAAAGTCGAAGGGTGCTTCCGCGTCGGCGTCGACTTCGAGGGGAACACGGGTATTCCGAACCCGTTCCGCTGGGGGCTGCCCAATCGACTTCCTCCTGGCCAGGAGACGACCGTCACCGGATTCATCCGCCTGCGCAGCGCCCGCCAGTGGCGCTTCACCGCGAGCCTGGTGCAGGAGTTCGTGCGCTACCAGCAGCAAGGTGTCTTCGCGCAGGACGTGGTGACGCTCCCTGCCCCGACCAGCCCGGCTCCGCCCAGCAGCGATCCCGGCATGGTCTACTTCTCGGAAACCCAGCACAACGTGCCGCGCGTCTTTTTTGACTACTGGGAGGCGAACGGCGGGCTGGAGCGGTTCGGCTATCCGCTCACCGAGCCGTTCCCGGAGTTCTCCGCCACCGATGGCCACACCTATCTCACCCAGTACTTCGAGCGCGCGCGCTTCGAGCACCACCCGGAGTTCGCCGGAACCCAGTTCGAGGTGCTGCTCGGGCTGCTCGGCTCTGAACGCACGGCGGCTCGCCGGCAGGAGCCTCCCTTCCAGCCGGTTCCACCACCCTCTGAACCGGGCGTCGACTACTTCCCCGAGACGGGGCACACGCTACGTGGCTTGTTCCGGCAGTACTGGTGGCAAAACGGTGGTCTGCCGATCTTCGGCTTCCCGATCAGCGAGCAGTTCGAGGAGCAGAGCAAGACGGACGGGCAAGTCTACGTAGTGCAGTATTTCGAGCGCAACCGCTTCGAGTGGCACCCCGAACTCGCAGGCACCCGCTACGAGGTGCTGCTGGGTCACCTCGCTCGCGAGATCCTCATCGATCGCGGCTGGCTCTGATCTGGCCGCGCCGACCGACGGACAAGCCAGCCCCTAGCCAGCGTCTCCCTCGCTGCAGACTTCCCCCGGGCCATGCTACGGCTCCTACTCTTGACCTCGCACGTGGTGTATATTCTGTCCATCGCTGAGCTGGACTCTTGGGGTCGAGCGGGGCTCGTACTGGGTGGGCATCTGTTAGCCACGAGGGCGCGACCCAGGTACAATGCAGCGCACGACCCACGTGCTCGGCGGAGAGTCGCAGACCCTCGGCGGTGTCGGGCAGACCGATGATGACGGTACACCGCGAGCCTCACGACCTTCACGTGGCCGTTCGCAAGATGCGCTGGCGGCTGGGCACCGAGCTACTGCTGCGTCTCCTGCTCTACGCCGTCGGCTGCGGGCTGCTGGCTGCCTCGCTCACCCGCTCGCTCGATGTCGCCTTCGCGCTGGGCATCCCAGGTGCTGTGGTGCTGGGCGCACTGCTGCTCCCGCTACTGGCCGCGCTCGTGGTCGTCCTCCTGTGCTGGCCCTCAACGATCCAGGCAGCGCGTTCGGTCGATCGCCTCTTCGGTCTGCACGAGCGCCTCTCGACCGCCGTCGAGCTGACCGAGCATCCTGAAGCGTTGCGTCGAGCTCGTCTGGCCTGGCTCCAGGTACGGGACGCCGCACAGGCCGCCGCAGAGGTGAGCCAGCGCTGGCCGCCGCTGGTCGACCGGATCCGCCGCGAGCTCATTGTTGCCGCCACCTTCGTCTTCCTGGCAACCGTGCTCGTCGCCCTCCCGCACCTCGGACTGAGCAAGCTGGGCCAGTTACTGCCGTGGGGACGCCCCGCGCAGCCGGTGCTTACCGAGAGCGGGTTGGTCGCGCCCGATATCGACACGATCGAGCAGCCGGTGAGCGCGCTGCCGGAGAGCCGGATCGACGAACTGCACGCTCTCGACCCCGCGGCAGCGCAGGCGAGCGAGCAGATCGCGGCCCAGCGCCGAGCGCTCAGCCGGCTGGCGCAGGCCCTCGGGGAGGTCTCCGTCGGGCAGGCGGCGGCGCAGGCGATCCAGCAGGGCGACTACCAGACCGCCGCCTCCGAGCTCGCCCAGCTTGCCGAGAACCTCGACCAGCTCTCGCCGGAAGCCAAGCAGCGGCTCGCTGCCGCCCTCGCCCAGGCAGCGCAAGACCCGAGCAGCCAGGGTTCCCGGCTGGCCGAACTCGAGCGACGGGTGGCCGAGGCGCTCATGGGAGCCCAGTACGACGCGCAGCGCCGCGCGCTCGAGGAACTCGCCCAGGAACTCGGCCGCATGGCCCCGTCAGCCACCAGTCCCGGAGGCGACCCACCAGATGAGCTGTTCGAGGACTCCCTGATGTCGGGCGGAACAGACGTCAGCGGCACCTCAGGGAGCGCCGAGGGCGCTTCTGGTGCCGGTGGCGAACGCTGGCAGGACGGGCGAGCCACCGCTGGCGGCACCGAAGGGGGAAGTGGAACGGGCAGCGCGGGCCAGACGGCGGGCGCTCCCAGCCTCGAAAGCGGAACCGTCGAGCCGGGCCAGCCGACTAGCACCCAGGCCAGCGGGGGCGGCGAGCGGCCAGCAATGAACCTCGATCAGGCCGCGCCGAGGCTGGAGGTCAGCGGCACGCCAGTCGAAGTCCCGGCCCAGCTCACCCTCGGGAGCAGTGACCCGCTTCCGGCCGGAGAACGTGCCCGGCCGGCGGTGTCGGTCACGAGCCCGGTAGCCGTCGCGCCGGGAGCGAGCAGCGACGCGCCTGCGCTGACACCGCTCCCGCCCGAGCAGAACCTCGTTCCTGGCGACCGCCGACGGCTGATTCAAGAGTATTTCGACGGAGAAGGACGCGAGAGCTCGCCATGATCCATCAACCGCGCACACAGTCCGAGGTCGACCGTCTCCGTGAGACCGTGCTCGCACTCGAGCACCAGGTCGCGCACGTCATCGTCGGCCAGCACGAGGTCGTGCGGGGAGTAACCATTGCGCTGCTCGCTGGCGGTCACGTGCTGCTCGAAGGCCTGCCGGGGCTGGGCAAGACGATGCTGGTTCGAAGCTTCGCGCAGGCGCTTCGTCTCCGTGACAGCCGCATCCAGTTCACCCCCGACCTGATGCCGGCTGACGTCACCGGCACGAATGTCCTGGTCGAGCGCGAAGACGGGCGCCGGATGTTCGAGTTTCAGCCGGGGCCTATCTTCGCGAACCTGGTGCTGGCCGACGAGATCAACCGTGCCACACCCAAGACCCAGGCGGCGTTGCTCGAGGCGATGCAGGAAGGTCGCGTCACTGTCGGTGGCAACAGTCACCAGCTTCCGCGACCGTTCTTGGTACTGGCAACCCAGAACCCGATCGAGCTGGAGGGCACCTATCCCCTCCCCGAGGCGGAGCTGGATCGCTTCTTCTTCAAGCTCCAGGTCGGCTTCCCATCACGGCAGGAGCTGGTCGAGATCGTGCAGCGCACCACCGGCCCCGACGGCCACCGCCCGCAGCCGATCGCCGACGCGCAGGCCATCCTGGAGCTGCAGGAACTGGTGCGGGAAGTGCCGGCGGCCAGCCACGTCGTCGACTACGCCGCGCGGATCGTGCTGGCCACGCATCCTGACCTGCCGGCTGCCCCCGAAGCGACCCGGCGCTTTATCCGGCTCGGGGCGAGCCCACGGGCGGCGCAGGCTCTCGTGCTCGCCGGTAAGATTCATGCGCTCCTGGCTGGCCGCTTCAACGTATCGTACGAGGACGTGCGCCGCGTGGCCGTCCCGGCGCTTCGCCACCGGCTCATCCTCAACTACGAGGCGCAGGTGAACGGTGTCACGGCCGATGCGGTCATCCGCCAGATCCTGGCGCGCGTGACCGAAGAGGCGTGATCGCTGGCGCACGGCCGGCCCAGGCCTCGACGCACAGCGAAACGGAGCCGACCGGTGCGAACTCCTTTCTCCCTCGCAGCGAGAGGCAGAGCGACTGTCGCACGCCTGTGGGCCCGGCCGCCGGCCGACCGCCCCACCGTCCACCTCAGCGGGCGCCCGTGGCACCGGTTCGACCGGCTCGCGCTGGTGAGCCACCGACCTGCCTCGGCCGGCCCGGGTGGCGAGCACCGCAGCCGGCTGCGCACCCCGGCGATCGACTTCTTCGACCACCGCGCCTACCAGGTCGGCGACGACCCGCGG
>JADBJL010000080.1 GCA_014874455.1 Thermomicrobiaceae bacterium | reverse complement strand
ACACCCCGCTGGAGCGACCGTCTGGCGATGGCGCAGGTGGCCGAGGACGCCGGGTTCGATTCGCTCTGGGTCGTCGATCACCTGCTGGTGCGGGCTCCGGACCAGCCGCCGGAGGGGATCTGGGAGTGCTGGTCGCTCGTCTCGGCGCTGGCTGCCAGTACCCGGCGCATCCAGATCGGCACGCTGGTCGTCTGCGCCAACTGGCGCAACCCGGCATTGCTGGCGAAGATGGCCGAGACAGTCGACGAGATCAGTAGCGGACGTCTGATCCTGGGGCTGGGCGCTGGCAATACCGAGGACGAGTTCCGCACCTTCGGCTTCCCCTGGGAAGACCGTGTCAGCCGCTTCGCCGAAGCGATCCAGATTATCCACGCCCTGCTCCGCCGCGGTCACGTCGACTTCGAAGGGCGGTATTACCAGGCACGCGACTGCGAGCTACGGCCACGCGGGCCGAGACCGAGCGGCCCGCCGATCCTGGTCGGCGGTTACGGCCGGCGCATGCTCGAGCTGACCGCCCGCTACGCCGACCTCTGGAACACGTACTACTCCCACACGGGGAACCGGGCGAGCGGCCTCGCGCCGCTCCTCGCCACCGTCGATGCCGCCTGCGTCGCGGTGGGGCGGGATCCGGCGACGCTGGAGCGTACTGCCTCGGTGCTGGTAGGCCTGCCCGGCCACGGGCCGATCTACGGGGTCGCGGCTACGCCGCTCTCCGGGTCGCCAGAGGAGCTGGCCGAGGAGTTCCGTGCCTACGCGCGGGCTGGCATCTCACACCTGCAGCTCCGGATCGAGCCCAACACCCCGGCTGGAATCGAGCAGGTAGCGCCAGCGCTCGAGTTCCTTGAGCGAGGCTGACGACGGTTCGAGGCGGCGCACTACCCTCGTCGAGCGAGCCGCTCGTCCCGGCCGATATCAGCACCCCGTTCACGCGATGGCCGGTTCGGTGGTTCTAGCACGGGCCGGACATTTCCGAGACGCTGAGCGCGACGACCGGCTCCGTCGCCCGGTCGAGAGCTGGCGGTTCGGCTATCCGGCGATCGGCTTCTCGCGCGGCCGGTATCGACTGTCGAAGGACGGGGACAGGCATCGCGGCACGCCGCCGTCGGCGAGTCCGATCCGGGAAGAGTCCCACCCGAAGGCTCGGACGTCGTTCCGGCCTCACCATCGCAGCCTCCTTCGGGGTAGAACATCACCAGCCAGCCAACGGCCTGGCTCGCGGGGAGCTTGTGCGAGGCTGTGTCCATCATAGCACAAGCGAAGCACCGCGGTGCTCCCCCGGGGGCAGTTCCCTCGGGGGAGAGCCCATGTCCTCGTCGCCGGTTGTTCTGCCCGGTTACGAGGCGCGCTTACGCAGGCCGTCTGTTACAATGCGATCACGTTCGGCGAGGCGAATGGACATGGAACACCGGCGGAGGCAGGGCGCAACTCGACTGCTCTCGGCGCCCTAGGTCTCGTGCAAGCAGGAGAGGAGGAAGCGATGGCGACGCCCGCTGCACAACCCGGAATGGACGCGATCCTTCAGGCTGCAGTCACGGCGGGGGAGGTGCCTGGGGTTGTCGCTCTGGCAGCCGACGATCACGGGGTTATCTACCAGGGAGCGTTCGGGAAGCGCGAGGTCGGCAGCGAACGCGCTATGACCGTGGACACGGTATTCTGGATCGCGTCGATGACGAAGGCGATCACGTCGGTCGCAGCGATGCAGTTGGTGGAGCAGGGCAAGCTGAGCCTGGATGAGCCACTGAGCCGAATCAATCCGGAGCTGGCCTCGCTGCCGGTACTGGAGGGGTTCGATGCCGAGGGCAAGCCGCGGCTGCGCCCGGCGAGGAGGGCGATCACCCTGCGACTGCTGCTGACGCACACCGCTGGCTTCACCTATGACATCTGGAACGCTGACATGGTGCGCTACCAGCAGTATGCTGGCATCCCCGGGATCACCGAGTGCAAGAACGTGACGCTGCTGACACCGCTGGTATTCGATCCGGGCGAGCGTTGGGAATACGGGATCAACATCGACTGGGTGGGGAAAACGGTCGAACGGGTAAGTGGGAAGTCGCTGGAGGAGTACTTCCGGGATCACATCTTCACCCCGTTGGGAATGAAGGACAGCGGGTTCGTGATCCGGCCGGACATGCGGGAACGGATGGCGAGTATGCATGCTCGCCAGGCAGACGGCTCGCTGGTGCCGATTCCCTTCGAAATCCCGCAGCAGCCCGAGTTCTACATGGGCGGTGGCGGGCTGTACTCGACCGGGCCGGACTATCTCACCTTCCTGCGCGCGCTGCTGGGTGGAGGCCGCCTCGATGGCGCGCAGATCTTGCGACCGGAAACAGTGGCCGAGATGGCGAAGAACCAGATCGGTGACCTTCGGGTTGGCTTGATGAAGACCGCCATGCCGGCGGCGTCGAATGATGCGGAGTTTTTCCCAGGGATGCTCAAGAAGTGGGGCCTCGCCACGATGATCACGATGGAGCGGGCGCCGACCGGCAGAAGTGCCGGCAGTCTGGCTTGGGCTGGGCTGGCCAACACCTATTTCTGGATTGACCTGGCTCAGCGAGTCTGCGGTGTCATCCTTACCCAGATCCTGCCGTTTTGTGACGAGAAGGTGCTGCGCCTGTTCAAAGAATGGGAAAGCGCCGTCTATGCTAGCCGTATGGCCTGACGCGGAGAGGTTCGCCGTCAGGCTCTAGGTTCGTTCGAGCGTGTCGGGAGGGTTGCCAGGAGCGCTTGAGCCGGCCGTCGAGAGTTGGAAGCACCGGGCCAGTAGCGAGGAGAGGGTCGTCCGCCCTCGTGCTCGTCTAGGGGGCTTGCGGTCTGTGGCAGATTTGAGTAGTCTATCCCCGGCCACACCCGGCAGGGTGGCAGTGCGGAGGCGGGGGAGCCAGGTTGATGTCGGCTACTCGCTGTCGCAAGGATGGTGGGCCCTGGCCCACCGTTGAGGAGGGAGATCGCTCATGACGCGTGATACGCTCGATCAGCTCCGTACGGACGTGCTGGAAGGCCGGGTGTCCCGACGAGCCCTGCTCAAGCGCGCGGCAGCGCTGGGATTGACCGCGCCGATCGTGGCCTCGCTGCTGGCTGCTTGCCGGCGTGAGGAAGCGACGCCGACCCAGCCACCGGCCGCCGCCACACCGGCTCCGGCGACGACCCCTGGGGCGCCTGCGCCGACACCGACAGCAGCGGCTGCAGCGACGCCTACCGAAGAGGTGGCCAAGCGGGGCGGCGGTGGCTTGCTCCGCCTGCTCTGGTGGCAGGCGCCGACGATCCTTAACCCGCACCTGGCCCAGGGCACCAAGGACTTCGATGCGTCGAGCCTGGTGTTGGAGTCGCTCGCTTACTTCGACTCCAACGGTAACCTAGTGCCGCGCCTGGCAGCGGAGATCCCTCAGCCGTCACCCGATGGCCTAAGTGTGACTTGGAAGCTGCGCCAGGACGTCAAGTGGCATGACGGCACGCCATTTACGGCTAAGGACGTGAAGTTCACGTACGATTACATCATCAACGAAGCGACGACAGCAACCACCTATGGAAGTTACGAGCCGATCAAGAGTATCGAGGTGGTGGACGACTACACGATAACGGTGACGTTCAAGGCGCCGAACCCGGCATGGTTCGTGCCGTTCTGCGGCAGCTTCGGTGGTCAGATCCTGCCGGAGCATGTCTTGAAGGACTTTGTCGGCGAGCAGGCGCGCAACGCTCCGTTCAACCTGGCCCCGATCGGCACCGGCCCCTTCAAGGTGCGTGAGTTCCGCCCGGGTGACGTGGTGCTCTATGATCTCAACCCGAACTACTACATTCCAGGGCAGCCGTTCTTCGACGAGGTTGAGCTGAAGGGCGGCGGCGACGCCACCAGCGCGGCCCGCGCGGTGCTCCAGACCGGCGAGGTGGACTACGCCTGGAATCTCCAGGTCGAGGCGCAGGTGCTCCAGCAGTTGGAGCAGGCAGGCGCCGGCAAGCTGGTGATCACGCCAGGAACGAGTGCCGAGCGCATCTTCATTAACTTTGCCGACCCCAACACGGAAGTGAACGGCGCACGCAGCGAGCCGACGACGCAGCACCCGCTCTTCAAGGAGCTGAAGATCCGCCAGGCACTGGCGCTCGCCATCCAGCGCGACGTGATCGCCGAGCAGCTCTACGGCCCGGCCGGTGACGCGACCGCGAACAACCTCAACGCGCCCGAGAAGTACAAGCACCCGGACCTCAAGTGGGAGTTCAACCTCGAGAAGGCGGCGGCGCTCCTGGACGAGGTCGGTGCGGTGGATTCGGACGGCGATGGCGTGCGGGAGTTCAATGGCGTGCCCTTTAATATCCGCTACCAGACCTCGATCAACCCGGTGCGCCAGAAGACACAGGAGATCGTCAAAAACGCGCTGGAGCAGATCGGGTTCCGGGTCGAGCTGAAGAGCGTCGATGCTAAGGTGTTCTTCTCCTCGGATCCCGGCAACCCTGATACCTACGCGCACTTCTACACCGACATCGAGATGTATACCAATGGGCCCGGCAACCCATACCCTGTCGACTGGGCCATGCGCTACCACTCGGAGCGGATTGCCCAGCAGTCGAACAACTGGGCCGGTGACAACATCACCCGGTATAAGAACCCGGAGATGGACAAGATCATCGAGCAGCTCCAGACCGAGATGGACGAGAAGAAGCAGACCGAGCTGTTCCGACAGGTCAACTGGATCAGCGTCACCGACGTGGTCGAGATCCCGATCGTCCACCGGGCCGGTGTGGGCGCTCGCGCCAACTCGTTGGGGGGCCTGAACCCGTCGACCTGGGAGTCAGACCTCTACAACGTCGGCGAGTGGAAGCGCGAGGGATAAGCGGCCACGCTCGCCCAATCCGGGGAGCGAACTCCTCGTGCTGGTGGGAGCCCTGTCGCCATGATACGCGCAGCCGGGGGCAGATTACCTGCCCCCGGCTGGCTTTCTGGCCTCGAACGGCGTGGGATGCCGTTCTAACTCGCGGCCAGCGTGATCGGTTTCCTACCTTACCGGGCTACTTCCATTCCCAGATCTTCGCGTGGGTTCGCCCGTTTTCGTCCGTCTCGTACTCGAAGACGACGGCCATGCCGTTGAGCCGGGCGAACTCGGGCGCGGTGGTCTGGTAAAAGATCGCGCCTCGCCAGCTTACAGCCGTACCCTGTCCGGTCGGCCGCCCGACGCCGTGGCCCGTCCAACTCAGCAGTTTGCCGTCCTTGGTCATGGAGAGTCCCTGGCCAGAGCCGAAGAATGTCCCGTCTGGCCGCGCTACCGACGAGTAGGTCCCATGCTCGGTCATCTCGACACCCAGAAGCTTGCCGGTCGCCTGGAACGAGACTTCGACCTTCGGCATGCCGGACTCGGAGGGGAGCACGCGCATCCCGGTAATCTGACCTCGCTCTTCACCGATCATTTCGCCTAGCATCTGTCCACCTCTCTCGGCTAGAACTGGCCCGTCACCTCATAGGTCTCGATCACTGGCGGCTGGGTCGCGCCCAGCGCCTGGACGACAGTGTCGCGGAGGGGCGCGATTTGTTTCGCGCTGGCTTGCAAGGCGTTCTCCGACTCCCAGAACGTGATCGTCATCGCCCTTCCGGTCTTCTGGTCGAAGAGAAAATACGCGCCCTCGAAGCCGGTGATCTCTTCGAGTCGCTGGCGCGCCTCGTCGATCCGCTGGAGGGCCTGCTGGCCCTGCCCAGGCCTGCCCTGGTAGCTCGTGACACGCGCGAACATCGCTGCCTCCTTCGTCAGGGGCTGTAGTCGGGGAGTGCCATCGATTCAGTATGAGGGTTTCCGCTGGCGAGAGGAAGCTCATTCCCTGGCCAAGTCGTGGCCAATCGATGTTCATCCTGCACGCTCACCGGGGGAGCCAGCGCGCCGCAGCAGGCGACGAATGGGGCGCTGTCCGTCCTCGAGCGCGGTGGGCCGCTGCGATCGCCTCCAGTCCGGCGATCGAAACGCGCCTGAGGCGAGCGCTCAGGCCGAGCCGGATGTCTCCCGCAACGTCGCCCGCCGCTCGAGGTTGCGGCGCAGGGCATCCTGCCACGGCGGCAGGGTGATGCCGAGCGCGGGCGCCGCCAGACTGGTGAGGATGCCGTTGCGCGGCGGCCGGGCTGCCCGGGGATAGGCGCTGGCTGGGATCGGCTCGACCGGCGTCGACAGCCCGGCCAGCCTGAGCGTCTCGCAGGCCCAGTCGAACCAGGAGGCGTAACCGGCGTTGACCAGGTGATAGGTGCCGTAGGCCGGATGCTGGACGAGACGCCAGATCGCCTCAGCGAGGTCGGCCGCGTAGGTCGGGTTGCCGAACTGGTCGGCGACCACCTGGAGCGCCGGGCGCTCGCGTGCCAGCCGGAGCATGGTGTTGACGAAGTTGCGGCCCGTCTCGTCGTAGAGCATCGCCGTGCGGACGATGTAGTGCCGGGGACACAGCGCCCGCACGATCTCCTCGCCGGCCAGCTTGGTCTCGCCGTAGATGCTGATCGGGTTCGGTCGGGCGAACTCGTGGTACGGCGCCTCAGCTTCGCCGTCGAAGACGTAGTTGGTCGAGATGTAGACCAGCCGGGCGCCGGTCTCTACCGCCGTGGCAGCGACGTGCTGGGTACCGAGCGCGTTGACCTGCCAGGCGCGTTGCGAGTCGCGCTCGCAGCCGTCGACGTCGGTCATGGCCGCGCAGTGGATGACCAGATCTGGCTGGTGCGTCTCGACCGTCGACCGCACTGCCCTCGGGTCCGTCACGTCGCACACGTCTGAACCGAGCGCGACGACCTGAATGCCCGCCGGTACCAGGCGGGCGAGGGCTCGCCCCAGTTGTCCGGTTCCCCCGGTGATCAAGACGCGCATCGTTTGATCGCGCTTCCTCCTACCATCTGGGTGAGCCAGCGGCCGCCCGTGATTCATACCGGACGCGGTCAGCCTCGGCAAGCGGGCCTACACCCTCCAGTGTACGAGGCACACGCTGATCGGTATGCGCGGAGCTGCTTTCCCGGTCCAGTGCTCGAGTGATCGGTTCACTCCGCACGCGACGCCAATCGTGGCCCTATATTGCCAGGTTGACAGCGTGCGAGCGATGCAGCGCTCGCGGGAGGGGAGCGAGAACGGAAGCGTTCCGCCTCAGAGATGACGACAAGCCTGGCAGCGACTACACTCGAAGTCCGGTGGGCGTCTCCAGCCAGGGTGTCGGTATGGAGGCCGAGAGGGGTGACAGCGAAGGAGAGCAGGGGATGGCCCAGCGGGAGCGGAGCCGGCCGGCGGCAGTCGAGATCTACGTGCACCCCACCTGAACCGGGTGCCGCCGGGCTGAGGAGTTCCTCAGGGAGCAGGGCATCGCCTACCAGCGCCGTGACTATGTCACCCGGCGCTTCACTCGCCAGGAACTGGTCGAGCTGCTCCGGCGCACGGGCCTCTCGCCGCGCGACCTGCTCTCGACGCGCAGCCGGGCCTACCGGGCGCTCGGGCTCGCCGGGCGCGAGCTCAGCGATGACGAGCTGATCGACCTGATGGTCGAGGAGCCGACGCTCCTGCGCCGCCCGATCGTCGTCATCGACGATCAGGCTGTGGTCGGCTCGGATCGGGAGCGACTGGCTGCGGCCCTCGCCGGTGAGAGCAGCGAGCAGTGAGAGGGTGCCGGTTATCGACCGGCGCGGCTGGGGAACCGGCGAAGGATCTGCGGGACAAGGCACGCGCAGGCATGGGCGGAAGCGGGTTTTGGATTTGCTGAAGGAGTCGAAACGTGCTCTTCGGCGCGCACATGTCGATTGCCGGCGGGTTCGACAAGGCGGTCGACCGGGCGGTGCAGGTCGGCTGCGATGCGTTCCAGATCTTCACTAAGAGCAGCAACCAGTGGAAAGCGCGGCCGATCGCGCCTGACGAAGTGGAGCGCTTCCGGGCCAGGCTCCGCGAAGCCGGGATCCGATCGGTCGTAGCGCACGACTCCTACCTGATCAACCTGGCGAGCCCGGACGACGCCCTGTGGGAGAAGTCGATCGCCGCCTTCCGCGAGGAACTGGAGCGCTGCGAGCTGCTCGGCATCCCCTATCTCGTGACCCATCCAGGCGCCTGCGGCGAGGCTGGCGAAGAGGCCGGCATCCGCAGGGTCGCCGAGGCGCTGAACCGGCTCCACGACGACCTGCCGGGCTACCAGGTGAAGACACTGCTGGAGATCACGGCCGGGCAGGGCACGACTCTCGGGTACCGCTTCGAGCAGCTCGCGGCCATCACCGAGCGCGTCCGGGAGCCAGAGCGGGTGGCCTACTGCTTCGATACCTGTCACGCCTTCGCCGCTGGCTACGAGCTGCGGACGCCGGAGGGCTACGCGGCCACGATGGAGGAGTTCGACCGGATCCTGGGCCTCGACCGGTTGCTCGTCTTCCATCTCAACGACTCCAAGCGCGACCTCGGCTCGCGTATCGACCGGCACGAGCACATCGGCAAGGGGATGATCGGTCTCGACGGCTTCCGCCACCTGGTGAACGACCCTCGCTTCCGCGAGCACCCAGGCCTGCTCGAGACCGAGAAGAGCCCGGATCTGCACGAAGACATGGAGAACCTGCGGATCCTGCGCAGCCTGGTGGCAGGATAGCCTCGCCGTCGAGGGGCGCAGTTTGACGTGCAACCCGCCGATAACGCCAGTGACTCCGGCGACGGCACGAGCAGCAGCCTCTCTGAGGAGGTGGGCATGGCCCCCAGCATGATGCCCGGCACGTACCGGCGGGGCGGCAGCGGCGCGACGATCCGCTACACAGTGGTACCCTGCCCGCTCGGCTACCTGCTGGTGGCGGCGACCGAGCGGGGGATCTGTGCGGTCAGGCTGGGTGACAGCGAGTCGGAGCTGGAGGACGGGCTGCGGCGAGTGTTTCCGGCCGCATGGCTCGAGCGCGACCAGGCCGCGCTGGGCCGGTGGGTACGGGAGCTGCTCGATTACCTGGAAGGCAACCGGCCGCACCTCGATCTGCCGCTCGATGTCCAGGCCACGGCCTTCCAGCGCCGGGTCTGGGACGCGCTGCGGGCAATCCCCCGCGGTTCCACTCGCTCCTATCAGGAGGTCGCCGAGGCCATTGGCCAGCCGACGGCGGCGCGGGCGGTGGCGCGCGCCTGCGCGGCCAACCCGGTCGCGCTGGTCGTTCCCTGCCACCGGGTGGTACGCGAGGACGGCGGGCTCGGCGGCTACCGCTGGGGGATCGAGCGCAAGCGAGCGTTGCTCGAGCTCGAGCGCCGGGGGAACGCGTGCGAATCGACGGCGCGGTTTCCGGCCTGACCGGAGACGAGGTCGCCGGGAAGCGGGGCGCTGGGCACTGTCGCGCTGCACCGCCTATGGGTCGCGCACGAGCGGCAGCGTCGAACAGTGGATCCCGCCGCCGTTCTTGTGGATCTCGTCCTACGAGATCTCGATAACGTCGATGCCCGCCTGGTTCAGGCGCTCGGCGGTGCGCGGGCAACCCGCAGCCATCAGGACGCGGCCGGGCCGCACGGCGAGGCAGTTAACGGCCTTCTGCTCGGTCGGCCAGACGTGGATCGGCTGGATGCCCAGCTCGCGGAGGGTATCGAGGAACCAGTAGGGCAGGCGGGTGACGTTGACGATCGCCTTGTCGTAGTCGACCATCACGATACAGCCGTCGAGGTGGAGGGAGTAGCCGGTGAGCGGGACGCGGAGAAGCCGCACTCCCTGCTCGGCGAGCACCTGCTCGAGCTGGCGGGCGCCGGCCTCGTTCTGCCGGTACGACATACCGACTGCGGCCGTCGTCTCGTTGAGGAAGCAGAACGAGCCGCCTTCCAGCAGACCGGTGCCGTGGATGGTGCGCAGGATCGGCATCCCCAAGCTGGCGATCAGCCTCGTCACGTAGGCTTCCTCGCTTCGTCGGCCGTAGCCAGGCCGCGCGCCGACCGGCCCCATGCGGCAGATGATGGCGCCGCCCTTCACGGCGATCGCCTGGTCGCGGGTGAAGACGGCCTTCGGGTCTCCCGGCGGGCCGTCCACATAGAGGACGTCGACGCCTTCGGCGCGCAATGCGGCGACGAGCGCGCCGTGCTGCTGCTGCATCCGGGCCAGGTCTGGCCCTCGTCGGTCGCGCCAGTACCATTGCTCCTCGTCGTCGATCAAGGCGGCGATGGTCGGGTCGTACTTGGCTGGGTCGATGACCCGGATCTCGTCGCCTGGCCGGTGCACGACACAGACCCGGAGCCGGCCGACGTCGTTGTGGACACCCCAGGCCCGGCCCCAGACCCGTTCCTGCATCTCTGGCGACTCGAACGCGGGCTCGGCCCGAGGCGGGATCCGTTCGAGCACGACATGGTAGTAGGCGTCGCTGTTCCGCAGTTCTTCCTCAGCGGTCACCTGCACCTCCTCTCCGCCACGCGCTCGTTCGCCGCGGGGGAGGGCATGGGTTTACCCCCTCCCGCCGGGGGATTGTCTGCCCCGCACGCAGAGACACCGTATGGCCGGGCGGTGCGTCCCCGAGACTACGCGAAGGTATCCGGCACCCGGTTGAAGACCAGGAGCCTCGGCTCGGTCATGTCCTCGATCGCGTAGCGCAGGCCCTCGCGGCTCAGGCCGGAGTCCTTCACGCCGCCGTAGGGCATATGGTCGATCCGGAAGGTCGGCACGTCGTTGATGATCACGCCGCCGACCTCCAGCACCTCGAAGGCCCGCAGCGCGTGCTCCAGGCTCGAGGTGAAGACGCCGGCCTGCAGGCCATAGACCGAGTCGTTGACCTCGGCCAGCGCCTGCTCAAAGTCGTCGAACGGCCAGAGGTTCACCAGCGGCGCGAACGCCTCGCGGCTGCACACGAAACTGGTCTTGGGCACGTCGACCAGCACCGTCGGCTGGAAGAAGCGGCCCTCGGCCTTCCCGCCGATCAGCACCTTCGCGCCCTCGGCCACCGCCGACTCCACCCAGTCCTGGGTGCGCCGGGCCGCCTTGTCGTCGATCATCGGGCCGAGATCGGTCGACTCGTCCAGCGGGTCGCCCATCTTCATCTGCCGGACCTCGGCCAGGAACCGCTCGACGAACTCATCCCAGCGCGAGCGGTGCACGTAGACGCGCTGGACCGAGATGCAGACCTGCCCGGCGTAGGCGAAGGCACCGACCCGGATGCGCGGCACCGCGACGTCGAGGTTCGCCGTCCGGTCGACGATCACGCCAGCGTTCCCACCCAGCTCCAGCACGACCTTCTTCTTGCCAGCGCGCGCCTTCAAGTCCCAGCCGACGTCCGGCGAGCCGGTGAACGACAGCAGCTTGAAGCGGTCGTCGGTCACCAGCCGGTCGCCGACCGTGCGATCCATCGGCATGATGCTGACCGCGCCCTTGGGCACGCCCGCCTCCTCCACGATCTGGGCGAAGGTGAGCATGGTCAGCGGGTCGCGGCTGGGTGGCTTGAGGACGATGGTGTTCCCCGAGGCGATGGCTGGGGCGATCTTGTGCAGCGCCAGGTTGAGCGGGAAGTTGAAGGGCGAGATGCCGGCGATCGGGCCGATCGGGAAGCGGCGGGTGATCCCGAAGCGGCCCTGTGAGTACGGCAGCAGGTCGAGCGGGATCGTCTCGCCGCCGATCCGCTTGGCCTCCTCGACCGCCGTCTGGAGCGTGAAGACACCGCGGGCGGCCTCGACACGAGCGTCGCGGATCGGCTTGCCCGCCTCCATCGCGATCAGCCGGGCGATCTCCTCCTGCCGCTTGCGCAGGCCATCGGCCATGCGCTGGAGGATCTCGGCCCGCTCGTATGCCTGCAGCTTGCGCGTCACTTCGAAGGCGCGCTGGGCAGCGACGATGGCGTCTTCCAAATCCTGATCGGTCGCGTTGTAGGTCACGCCGACCAGCTCGTCGTTGTATGGGTTGCGGATCTCCAGGCGGTCGGACGAGGTGCGCCACTCACCGGCGCAGTAGAAGGGATACTCGCGTGCCATCGCTGGCCCTCCGTTCGTCAGGCGCAGATCGCCAGGTGTCACAGGCTCGATGATAACCGATCACCCTCAGCAGCGGTTGGCGTCGGGATCCTGCGGCAGCGCCATCCGAACCGGGTCGAGGATCTCAGCGGCCTCGGCCTCGCTGAGGATCCCCTCCTCGACGACGACCTCGCGCACCGTCTTGCCCGTCTCCCAGGCCTTCTTCGCGATCTCGGCGGCTCGCAGATAGCCGATCTGGGGTGTCAGGATGGTCGCCAGCGCGATGCTGCCGTGAGCCAGCTCGCTCAGGCGCCGCTCGTTGGCCTGGATGCCCTCGATACAGCGCGTGCGGAAGACGTTGAGCGCGTTGGCCAGGATGTCGTTCGCCCAGAGCAGGTTGTAGACGATCAGCGGGGTCATCACGTTGAGGTCGAGCTGCCCCGCCTGGACGCCCAGCGAGACAGCGTAGTCGTAGCCGACCACCTGGAAGGCGACCATGTTGACCATCTCGGCGATCGAGGGGTTCACCTTGCCCGGCATGATCGAGGAGCCAGGCTGCACCGGCGGGAGGACGATCTCGCCCAGCCCAGCGCGCGGCCCGGAGCCGAGCAGCCGGATGTCGTTGGCGATGCGGATCACCTCCAGTGCGGCGTTGCGGATGGCGCCGGAGAGGTGGGCGAAGTCGGCGTGGCTCTGGGTGATCTCGAACGTGTTGTGCGCCGGGTGCAGCTCGAAGCCGCTGATCGCGGACAGCTCAGCGGCGACCTGCGCCCGGTAGCCTGGGAAGGCGTTGATCCCGGTGCCGAGCGCGGTCGCTCCCAGGTTCAGCTCGGTCAACGCCAGCCGGGCCTCAGCGACGCGCTCGGAAGCCCGGCGCATGGCCGAGGCGTAGCCGGAGAACTCGTCGCCCAGCCGGATCGGCACGGCGTCCTGGAGGTGGGTGCGGCCGGTCTTGGTCAGGTTGCCGAACTCCTGCGCCTTGCGGCAGAGCGCCTCGCCCAGCAGGCGGAGCGCCTCGACCAGCCGTGGGGTCGCCCGCAGCAAGGCCAGCCGGCCGGCCGTCGGGATCACGTCGTTGCTCGACTGGCCGAGGTTGACGTGGTCGTTGGGATGGATCGGCCGGTACTCGCCGCGCCGGCCGCCCAGGATCTCGTTGGCCCGGTTGGCGATGACCTCGTTGGCGTTCATGTTGTGCGACGTGCCAGCGCCGGCCTGATACGGATCGACCACGAAGTGCTCGTGCCACTGCCCGTCGATGATCTCCTGGGCTGCGTGGGCGATGGCCCGGGCCTGCTCGTCGGTGAGCCGCCCGTTCCGGTAGTTGACCCGCGCCGCCGCCAGCTTGACCTGGGCGGTGGCGACGATCAGGTCAGGGTGAGGCCGCAGGCCGCTGATCGGGAAGTTGGCCACAGCTCGTGCCGTCTGCGCGCCGTAGAGCGCGTCGGCCGGTACCGGCACCTCACCCAGCGAATCCCGCTCGATCCGCACATCTGCTACGCGCATCGCTGTTCTCCCCCTGAGTTACGCTCAGCTCCGGCCTTTCCGCCTGCTCCGCTGCGGGCACTGGCAGGTCGAGCAGCCCCGCTCCTCTCGTCTTCCGGCCAGGCGCCGCCGTACGGATGGCGTGCCCCATCCCCGACTCGCCCATGCAACGGTCAGGCGGCATCCCACCAGGTCGGTCGCTGGGAGCCGATGGCCGCCAGCTCAGTCTTGACGAAGATCAGTCCTTCGCGATCCATCACCGACTGCTCGTACTCGCCGCTCATGGTAATGGCGTCGACCGGGCAGACCTGGGCGCAGAGACCGCAGAACATGCAGCGACCGGCCCGCAGGATGAACTCGCCCAGCTCACGGTCGCCCTCCTCCGAGGGCACCACGTGCATCTCGAGGCAGCTCGTGGGGCAGATCCGGGCACAGAGGCCGCAGGCGACGCACAGGGCCTCGCCGGTTTCCGGATCGGAGCGCAGCGCTGGCAGCCCCCGGAAGCGCGGCGCCATCTCACGTTTCTGCTCCGGGTACTGGATGGTGACCTTCGGCTTGAAGAGGTGGCGGAGCGTGACTACGAAGCCCTTGATGTCGTCGAGCATCTCAGCGCTCCTCGTCCGTGCGGGTTGCTCCCTCGGCGATCACGAAGCGAACGCGCTCGCGCGACAGCCCGTCGTCCAGCCGCAGCGCCCCCTCGACCCCGCCGAAGGCCTGCTCCATCCAGATGGCCCAGCCACCGCCAGGCACGCTGGCACCGAGCCGCACGGCTCCCTCGGCCGGCCCGGCCAGCCCGCGTACTGGCCAGGTCAGCGGGCCGCGCTCCAGCCGCGGGAAGATGATGCCCCGGTAGACCGGCGTCAGGTGGGTGACCTCCTGGAAGACGAGCGAAGGGTGACTAAAACTCAGCCGGTAGCCCAGCCGGCGTGCGATCTCCTGGATGAGCCACCAACTCGGCTGCGCGTCTCCTGGCGGATCGACCGCGATCCGCACCCGCTGCACGGTGCGGTCGGCGCTGGTGAAGGTACCGTCTTTCTCCATGAACATGGCAGCCGGCAGCACCACGTGCGCGCGCTCGGTGAGGGCGCTGGGGAAGCAGTCCTCCACGACTAGAAACTCGAGCTTCTCCAGCGCCGCGAGCAGCCGCGGCTCGACCGGCGAGGCGAACTCGTGGCTGGATCCGGCGACGTACATGGCCCGAATCTGCCCGGACTCGATGGCCTCGATCATCTGCTCCAGGCTCAGGCCGGGCGTGGCCGGCAGTGCCCGACGTGGCGCGAAGCCGCTACCCGCCGCCTCAACGTTCCAGCGGGGTAGCCAGGCGGCCTCGAGCTGATGCCGGGCCTCGCGGTCGCTCACCGGCCGGTAGCCAGGCAGGAACGCCGGGTGGCATCCCATGTCCAGGGCTCCCTGGGCGTTGGCAGGGCCGCGGAAGGCGATGACCCCAGCCCCCGGTCGCCCGACGTTGCCGGTCAGCAGCGCCAGGTTGTTGAGCGCGACCGCGGCCGCGTAGACGTTGCCGTCCTCGTGGGCGAGCGTGTGGTAGACCACGCTCGGCGGGTAGCCCCCCTCGCCCGGCTCGGCCTGCGTGCCGCGCCCGCCGGTGGCGTACAGCACGGCCGCCCGGCGGATCTTCTCGACCGGCACGCCGGTCGCCGCCGCGACCCGCTCCGGCTCGACGTCGCTCAATGAGGCGACCCAGGCTTGGAAGTCAGGGCCGTCCACGGCGGGCCGCGCCAGCCCCTCGTCGAGGACGACCCGTGCCATCGCGTTGATCACCGCCGCCTCGGCGCCCTCGGGTGGCCGGATCCAGACCTCGGCGCGATGGCAGAGCGGGTAGTCGTCGCGGCTGATGACGACCGTCTTGGTCTCGCGGTAGTTGCGCGACCAGTAGAGCCAGTAGCTGGCGACCGGCGCCGTATCGCCGATGCTCGGCCCCACCACCAGCGCGCAGGCCGCGTCGGTGAACATCTCCTGCACCGAGTTGGTGCTGACCGGCAGCCCGAAGGAGTCGAGCAGAGCCCGATCCACCTGTGCCTGTGAGCCGGTCATCAGCCGGTCGATGTTGTTGGTGCCCATGACGGCGCGGGCGAAGAGCTGGAGCAGGTAGTTCTCCTCGTTCGTGTTGTCGGGCGAGGCGAGGGCCGCGAACCGGTCGCCCTGGTAGTGCCGCAGCCGCTCGGCGACCAGGTCGAGCGCCTCGTCCAGCGGGACGGCGACGAGCTCGTCGCCCTGCCGCACCGCGGCGGTCTCCAGCCGGTCGGGATGCTGCACCTGCTCGTAGCCCCACTTGCCGCGGACGCAGGTGTAGCCGTAGTTGACGCCGCGCTCCCAGAGATGGGTGATGCGCCGCACCAGGCCACGGTTGTGCTCGACGTTCAGCGTGCAGCCCACGTCGCAGAAGCCGCAGATGGTCTCGGTGGCGTCCAGTTCCCAGGGGTGATGGGCGAACTTGCGGTCGGTCAACGCCCCAACCGGGCAGACCGCGATGCACATGCCGCAGGAGGTGCAGGTGGTGTCGCGCAAATCCATACCGTAGGCCGGGCCGATCTCGGCCTCGAGCCCGCGCTTCAGCACTTCGATGGCGGTGACGCCGATCACCTCGTCGCAGACGCGGGTGCAGCGGGAGCAGATAATGCAGCGCTCCCACTTGTAGTCGATGAGGTCGCTGAGGTGCTTGTAGGGCCGGGCGATCTTCGGCCGCCGGTAGGGGTTGGCGTAGACGTTGTGGTAGTAGGTGTTGTCCTGCAGGTAGCACTCGCCGGACTTGTCGCAGGTGGGGCAGTCGAGCGCGTGGTCGATCAGGTACATCTGCAAGACGAACTTGCGCGCCTCTTCGCAGGCCGGCGAGTTGGTCGAGATCTCCATGCCGTCGCGCACCTGCGCGGCGCAGGATTCGACCAGGCCGCCGCGGCGGCCGAGGATCTCCACGGTGCAGATCCGGCAGGAGCCCCAGGGGCGCAGCAATGGCTGGTAGCAGAGGTTAGGCACCTCGATGCCGACCATCCGGCAGGCCTCGAGGATGGTCATGCCCTCGGGAACCGTGTACTGCTGCCCGTTGATGGTGACGGTGACCAGCCGTGCTGGGCTCTTCACAGCCATACGCTCGCGCTCCTCTCCGCAGCCGCCCGCGCTGTCTCGCTCATACCGCCACCCCGATGCAGTACCCGGGTTCGGAGCGACGAGACGATCCGGCTGAATCCGCTGGGCTTATCGGGTGGTCACTCGCTCAGTCCACAAGCGGGCGACCGGATCACGGCGGCCGCCGGCCGTCGCCGGGCGCGCGCCGCTCGGCTCTTTTGGGCTGATCTTATCACACCTTTCCGCACCTTTGCGCACGGCTTCACAAACTGCGCGGGTGGCGCAGTTGCGGTTCGGGGCGAGGATGCGAATGGCTCGCGGGTGAGCCCGGAAGGCATCCGCCGCGACGCGGCAGCGCCCCTCAGGCCTCCACGGGCTGGCGTTCGAGGCCGAGCTCGCTCGCGATCTCCTTCATGGCGTCGAGCACGATCTGGATGTGCTCGTCGAGCGGGACGCCCAGCGCCGCCGCGGCGGCCTCGATCTCGGCCCGGTTGACGGCCGCGGCGAACTCCTTCTGCTTCCACTTCTTCTTGACGCTGCGCACCTCGACGTCGAGGATGCTCTTGGTCGGTCGCACCAGCGCCACCGCCACCAGGAAGCCGGTTAGCTCGTCGACGGCCACCAGCGCCCGCTCCATCAGGCTCTCAGGGTGGATGCCGGTGACCTCCGGGGCGTGGCTCAAGATAGCGCGGATCACCGCCTCGGGGTAACCGCGCTCGCGCAGGATGCGGGAGCCGACGACCGGGTGCCCTTCGAGGCTGATGTTCGGGTAGCGCTCGTAGTCGAAGTCGTGGAGCAGGCCGACCAAGCCCCAGAGTTCCGGATCCTCGCCGAACCGCCTGGCATAGGCGACCATCGCCGCCTCGACCGCCAGCATGTGGCGGATCAGGTGCGGCTGCGTGGTGTACTCGGTGACCAGCGCCCAGGCTTCATGACGGCTCGGCATGCTCCCACCCTCCTTCGCGGTCTCGGTCTCGCTGGGCTGCCGGAGACTGGTGACCGGCAGCCCACTGACCTATGGTACCCACGCGCGCGACTCCGCGTCACTCCCGCGGAAGCTGCCCCGCCGTGTGAGCGGGCGATGATGTGCGGTGCGGGGCCGTTCCCTACTCCAGGGCGTACTGTTCCCCGGGCTGGAGCACGACGCAGCGGGCGCTCGTCGCCGCCTCGACCTCCCGCTTGAACGCCTGGGGATCCTGCTGGATCGGCGGGAAGGTGTTGTAGTGGCAGGGGATAACGACGCTGGGCTTGAGCAGCTTGACCGCCTTGACCGCGTCGGCCGGGCCCATGGTGAAGTGGTCGCCGATCGGCAGCACGGCCAGGTCGAGCCCCTCCTCGCCGATCAGGGCCATATCGCCGAAGAGGCAGGTATCGCCAGCGAAGTAGATCGTCTTGCCACCGAAGCGCACGACCAGGCCGGCCGGTACGCCGGGCGCGAGGAACTGCTCGCCGTAGCTCGAGGTGTGCCAGGCCGGGACGAACTTGACGCTCCCGCCGTCGAACCTCACGGTACCGCCATGATTCGCCGCGATCGTCTCGGCTCCCTGCTGAGCCAGATAGGTGCCGAGCTCGAACGTGGCGATGACCGGCGCCCCGGTGCGCTTGGAGATCGCCACCGAGTCGCCCACGTGGTCGGCGTGCGCGTGCGTGAGCAGGATGGCGACCGGTTTGAGATCCTCCGGCTTCGCGGCCGCCATCGGGTTGCCAGTCAGGAAGGGGTCGACCACGACCTGCTTGCCCCCGGCCTCCAGCGCGAAGGCCGCGTGCCCCAGAAAACGAACCGTCACCGTCATATCGCACCTCCCTCGGCTTGACTGGCCGCCTTACGTTTCGTAGACCACCTTGCCGTCGATCATCGTCAGCTCGTTCCGGATCGTGTGGAGCTCCTCCGGCTCGACCTCGTGCGGGTCGCGGTCGACGACGATCAGGTCGGCGAGCTTGCCCGGCGCGATCGAGCCCTTGATCCGCTCCTCGAAGGAGCCGTAGGCGCCGTTGAGCGTGAACATCCGCAGCGCCTCGTCCACCGTCACGGCCTGCTGCGGCCCCATGCGCTGCCCGTCCTGCGTCAGCCTGGTCACCGCCGCGCGGATGTTGACCCAGGGGTGAGCCGGCACGACCGGGGTATCGGAGCTACCCACGGCTACGATGCCGCGGTCGAGCCAGGCCCGGCAGGGGTAAGAGAGGGCGAGTTGCTCCTCGGTGAAGTTGCGCAGGTAGGAGTCGCCGAGGTAGTAGACGAAGGCCGGCTGCGGCACGGCCAGCACCGCGAGCCGCTGCATGCGGTCGAGCAGGTCAGGCCGGAGCAGCCCGCAGTGCTCGATGCGCCAGCGCGGGTCGGGCTGCGGGTAGGCGGCGAGCGCGCGCTCGAAGGAGGTGAGAACCATGTCGATGGCGCGGTCGCCGATCGCGTGGGCTGCTCCCTGGCAGCCCAGCCTGGCCACGCGCCGGAAGGCCTCGTCGAGCTGTTCCTGGGTATAGACGGCGATGCCGTAGTTGTCGGGTTCGCCGGGGTAGGGGACGCTCATCAGCGCGGTGCGCCCACCGCCGCTGCCGTCCTGGAGCAGCTTCAGCGGGCCGATGCGCAGCCACTCGTCGCCCAGGCCGGTGCGCAGGCCCAGCTTCTCCACCGGCTCCAGCGTGTCATCGATCAGCAGCATCAGGTAGGTGCGAACCGGTAGCGCCTGCTCGCGGCGCAGCTCCTCGTAGGCGCGCAGCTCCTCGGGCTTGCGGATGCCGGCCTCGGCCACGCTGGTGATGCCCATCGCCAGGAACTGCTTGCCGGCGGCCACCAATGCCCGCTTGATGTCCTCCATGGTTGGCTCCGGGATGAGCCGACGGACGAGTTCCTGGGCGCGTTCCTGGAGCAGGCCAGTCGGCTCGCCGCGCTCGTCACGGACGATCCGCCCGCCTTCCGGGTCGGGTGTGTCGCGGGTGATGCCGGCGAGCTGGAGCGCCTTGCTGTTGACGACGCTCATGTGGCCGCAGGTACGGGTGAGGATGGCCGGGTGATCACCGGTGACCTGATCGAGTTCCCAGCGGGTCGGGTGACGCCGCACGTCGAGCCGGGTGTCGTCGTAGCCGCGTCCACGGATCCAGGCACCGGGTGTCGCTCTCCGGGTGGCCTCGCGGAACCGCTCCAGGATCTCGGCCAGCGTGCGCGCCGCGGCGGGTGAAGCGTCGACCCATTCCAGCGCGAAGCCGTAGCCCATCGGGTGACAGTGGTTGTCGTTCAGGCCAGGCAGGACGGTTCGGCCGCCGAGGTCGATGACCCGCGTCGCCGGGCCGGCTTCAGCGCGGACGGCGTCGTTGTCTCCGACCGACAGGATGCGGCCTCGCCACACTGCCACGCCCTGTGCCCGCGGCCGCTGAGCGTCCATCGTCAGCACGTTGCCGTCGAGGAGCACGACGTCGGCAGGCAAGCCCTTCTCCCTTCGCTCACACGCCTCTGCCGGTATCCTACCGCAGCGGCCGGGTGCTATGCGGCTCCGGGGCGCTGGTACACGACCTCACCGTCGATCACGGTGAGGTCGACTCGTACCGTGCCCAGCGCAGCCGGCTCGACCTCGCGCAGGTCGGTCTCCAGCACGGTCAGGTCGGCCAGCTTGCCCGGCTCGATCGTTCCCTTGATGCGCTCCTCGAAGGTGGCATAGGCACCGTTGTAGGTATAGGCGCGCACTGCTTCTTCGAGCGAGACGCACTCCTCGGGCCAGAGCACCTGGCCGGCGGCGTTGCGGCGCGTCACCATCGTCTGGATACCCAGCATGGCGCTGGTGGCGCAGACCGGCGCGTCGGTGCTGGCCGCGGCGACGATGCCGCGGTCGAAGAGGGTACGCATGGCGTAGGCGTAGCGCAGCCGCTCCCGGCCGAGGCCCGAGAGATACGCCTCCTGGAAGTCGTGGAGGAAGGTCGTGCCCGGGATCGGGACGACGCCGAGCCGCTGGATACGCTCGATCAGGTCGGGCCGCAGGATGCTGCAATGCTCGATGCGGTGGCGGTGATCGGGACGGGGGTGCTGGCGCAGCGCCTCCTCGTAGATGTCGAGCAGTAGCTCGATGGCGGCGTCGCCGATCGCGTGGGCGCAGCACTGGAAGCCGGCCCGGTGCGCTGCGAGGAGCTTCTGTTTCATGACCTCTGGCTCTTCCATCCAGAGGCCGCAGGTCTCGGGCTGGTCGAGGTACGGCTGCGACATGCGCGCGGTGCGCCCGCCGATGCTGCCGTCGAGGAAGAGCTTGGCCGGGCCGATGCGCAACCATTCGTCGCCCAGGCCAGTCTGGATGCCCAGCTCGAGCAGCGGCTCCAGCGTTTCGCCGATCAGCATCATCAGCGTGGTGCGGACGGGGAGCCGCCGCTCGCGCGCCAGCCGCTGGTAGGCCTGGAGCTCCTCGGGCTTACGGATGCCGGCCTCGGCCACGCTGGTGACGCCGTCGCTCAGGAACTGGCGACCGGCGAGGACGAGCGCCTCGGCGATCTGCTCCTCGCTCGGCTCCGGCACCCGCTGCCGTACCATCTGGAGCGCGGTCTCGCGGACGACGCCGGTCGGCTCGCCGTGCTCGTCGCGGTCGATCGTCCCGCCGGGTGGGTCAGGGGTAGCGGCGGTGATGCCGGCCAGGGCGAGCGCCCGGCTGTTGGCCACGCCGATGTGGCCGCACGCGCGGATGAGGACGACGTGGTGCTCGGGCGCCGCCTGGTCGAGGTCGTGGCGGGTGGGGTGACGGCCCTCGCGGAGCCGGGCCTGGTCGTAGCCGCGGGCGACGATCCAGGTGCCGGCAGGTTGCTGGCGAGCGCGCTCGGCGATGCGCAGATCGG
>JADBJL010000062.1 GCA_014874455.1 Thermomicrobiaceae bacterium | reverse complement strand
CGCGTTCCGACAGTACCTATGAGGGCTTGAAACGAACCACCGGATGCGCGCGGCCGCCACCCGGCCGACGCGTTCCGACAGTACCTATGAGGGCTTGAAACCCGTCCTCGGCAACCAGATGGTCCCGAGCTGCCTCCGCGTTCCGACAGTACCTATGAGGGCTTGAAACCCGGCTGGCGACGCCGGTGGCGCTCAACCACCCGTGTGTTCCGACAGTACCTATGAGGGCTTGAAACCTTCAAGCGCTTCGAGGCCGCGCGCTTCCCCCAGCGGGTTCCGACAGTACCTATGAGGGCTTGAAACTACGCGCGCCTCGGCCGCCGCGCCACCAACGTCCTGGGGTTCCGACAGTACCTATGAGGGCTTGAAACGGGGCCGGGGCTGCTGGACTGCGCCAAGGAGGTCGTGTTCCGACAGTACCTATGAGGGCTTGAAACCACCAGCTCGTACACCCAGTTGAAGCCCTTGGGCGTGGTTCCGACAGTACCTATGAGGGCTTGAAACTCGGAACGACAAGACGGCACGTTTCTGATCGAACTCAGTTCCGACAGTACCTATGAGGGCTTGAAACCGGGCGATCGCTGAGGCGTCCGGGATGCCGGTGCGCCGTTCCGACAGTACCTATGAGGGCTTGAAACGGGTTATCCTTTCTGGGGCTGGCAGGGCCGAAGCCCGTTCCGACAGTACCTATGAGGGCTTGAAACTCCCCCAGCGAGACGGCCAGGTGCTCGAGCAGGAACTGTTCCGACAGTACCTATGAGGGCTTGAAACGTCGTCGCGACGGTCATCGACCACCTCGAACACGATGTTCCGACAGTACCTATGAGGGCTTGAAACTACGCCAAGCTCGGCCGCCGCGCCACGAACGTCCTGTTCCGACAGTACCTATGAGGGCTTGAAACAGCCAGTCGGCCAGCCGCACGAGCTCGGCGCGGAGCAGGTTCCGACAGTACCTATGAGGGCTTGAAACCAGCCTGGCTCTCGGCGTCAGCCCCAGGCGGTCCGAGTTCCGACAGTACCTATGAGGGCTTGAAACTCTGGCAGCCGTCCTGTGTTGTTCCGCCAGATGTAGGTTCCGACAGTACCTATGAGGGCTTGAAACCTGCTCAGGCGGCTGGGAGCGGCTGCGGCGAAGGCGGGTTCCGACAGTACCTATGAGGGCTTGAAACCTTCGCCAGCGCATCGGCGAGCTCCTGCTCGGCTCGCGTTCCGACAGTACCTATGAGGGCTTGAAACGCCTCGGTTAAACGGTGGCTCCACTCCCGGACGCGGTTCCGACAGTACCTATGAGGGCTTGAAACCCAAATGAGAATGTCAAGCGGTACCACTGGGGCCGGGTTCCGACAGTACCTATGAGGGCTTGAAACTCCGCAGCCTCATCGGGGGAACCTCGTCGAAGCGGATCGTTCCGACAGTACCTATGAGGGCTTGAAACTGGCCTGACTCCTTCTCGCCCCCGGCCCCGAAAGCGTTCCGACAGTACCTATGAGGGCTTGAAACGTGGTCTTCCTGGTGCAGACGCTGGTCGAGGCGGTGGTTCCGACAGTACCTATGAGGGCTTGAAACATCAAGCCGGCCCGGGGCCAGCGCATGACGATCCGCTTGTTCCGACAGTACCTATGAGGGCTTGAAACCCCTTCGAGACCGACGTGATCCCGGTGACGGCAGACCGCGTTCCGACAGTACCTATGAGGGCTTGAAACCCCGGTGAACGCGGATGGGAGCCTGGGGTCGAGCTACGTTCCGACAGTACCTATGAGGGCTTGAAACGATCTCGGCTCTCCCGACGAGGCCGACGCCAGCGAGTTCCGACAGTACCTATGAGGGCTTGAAACCGCCATCGCCTCCGCGTAGAGGCGGGCCTTCTCGACCTCGTTCCGACAGTACCTATGAGGGCTTGAAACTCGCATCAGTGCCCCCTTCCAGTCTCCCTGGCCAGGTTCCGACAGTACCTATGAGGGCTTGAAACCTCGGTGTTCATGGCTTTACCGGCTCCCCGGCCCGGGTTCCGACAGTACCTATGAGGGCTTGAAACCTGGCAAGCAGCGTGAGCTGGTACGCCTCTTCATTGTTCCGACAGTACCTATGAGGGCTTGAAACCTCAGCGAGCGGAATTCCGCTTGATCGTACTCAGCGTGTTCCGACAGTACCTATGAGGGCTTGAAACGGTTTCGCGGTGATACATCACCGATCTCCTCTCTCTGTTCCGACAGTACCTATGAGGGCTTGAAACGCCACCACGGTCGTGGCGATGTGTAGGCTTTCGTGGAGTTCCGACAGTACCTATGAGGGCTTGAAACGCGGGTGGGCATGCCTCGAAGCAGGGTCTCGATGCGGGTTCCGACAGTACCTATGAGGGCTTGAAACGCCTTGAGGTCGAGGAGCTTGCGGTAGGCTTCCTCGGTTCCGACAGTACCTATGAGGGCTTGAAACTGAGGGGCGGGTCAGGATCAACGGCAAGCAGGAGTGTTCCGACAGTACCTATGAGGGCTTGAAACGAGCGTCAGGTTGACCAGCCTCATGCTGCCTCCCTTGTTCCGACAGTACCTATGAGGGCTTGAAACCCGCAAGTACAGGCTCGCGAGGGCCCCAGCACCACTGTTCCGACAGTACCTATGAGGGCTTGAAACAGGAGCTAATCCCAGAACTGCAGGTGATCGTCCTGCGTTCCGACAGTACCTATGAGGGCTTGAAACCTGGTCAGAATTCCTCAACGCTGGCCTAGGTACTCGTTCCGACAGTACCTATGAGGGCTTGAAACGGGAACTCGATGGCGATCTGGTCAGCCCACCAGCCGTTCCGACAGTACCTATGAGGGCTTGAAACACGGCTGCTGCTTGCTCAGCGAGCGGAATTCTTGCTGTTCCGACAGTACCTATGAGGGCTTGAAACTGCGTCCTCGTCTCGCCTGGGGATCCCGGACTGGGCCGTTCCGACAGTACCTATGAGGGCTTGAAACTTGACAACTTCATCGGCATTGATCGGGAACGTGCCTTGTTCCGACAGTACCTATGAGGGCTTGAAACTAAGACTATGGTAGCGTTCCGCCGCAAGCCTGATAAGGTTCCGACAGTACCTATGAGGGCTTGAAACACCGCCATCCGGAAGACGACCAGCCGCCAGAGGGCCAGCGTTCCGACAGTACCTATGAGGGCTTGAAACAGGGTCTGGACCAGCTCCCGAGCCAGCTTGGCTGAGAGTTCCGACAGTACCTATGAGGGCTTGAAACGAGAGAGCGGCGAGGCTTCTCACCGACGACGGTGTGCGTTCCGACAGTACCTATGAGGGCTTGAAACGCTGATACAGCGGGAAGAGCACAGCTAGGTAGCGTCGTTCCGACAGTACCTATGAGGGCTTGAAACACGGATGTGCGCCATCCTAGGCTTTGGCAGGCCTGCCGGTTCCGACAGTACCTATGAGGGCTTGAAACGCTCCTCTCAACTACTGCCCTCACTGTGCTGGCTCCAGTTCCGACAGTACCTATGAGGGCTTGAAACCTCCCAGGCGTCGTTCAGGAGCGCCTGCATCTCCTCGTTCCGACAGTACCTATGAGGGCTTGAAACGACGCCAAATCGCCCTGGCCTTCCTACTCTACGTCGCTGGAAGACGGATGGTGGAGATCGAGGAAAACCAGGAGGCCAAGCGGGGGCTTCTCGCCCTTCTCGAGCGGACGAGGGAGGAGGATTCTACCGAGGAAGACAGCGCATAGGCAGGGTTACCCAGCCGAGTTCCAGCGCTGCGCATTTGGACGTGAATCGTGGCCAGGCCGGTGTCACGGTCCGGGTGTGGCTGCCCGCAATCGGGCGGTGGTTGCCTGGTTCGAAGTCGGTGCTGTTCAGCGTCGACGCGCCCCAGCCAGGGGGTGCCATGTGTCGACAGCAGATACTCCCCCTCACGCTGGTGTGCCCGCGAAGGTAGGAGTTCGGTTGTTCCTGGGAACCACGCTCTTCCCGCTGCCAAGGTACAGTACCTGCGGCTGAGCCGGTACGAGTGAGGAGCGTCGCGTGTGTTCCAATGGGATCGGCCGTGTGAGACCGTCTACGACCTGGCCTTCCTCGAGGGGGCGCTCCGCGCAGCGTGGGCGCTCGACAGTGAGCATGAAATCAGCTCGAGCTTGCCGTCCGAAAGCTTCGGCCACGGTTGGTACTATTGGTTTCTCTGGTTCACCGCCCATGCCCACCTGCTGCTGCCGGACGACCACCCCCTCAAGGAGCGCTTCTACCGCATCGATGGCACGCCCTACGACCAGTTGATTCCGGCGGCAGATGACGACGAGGGATGGCAGGTGTTCCGCGATACCGTCGCCGACCTCGCGCTCGTCCGCTTCGTGGACTGGTTCCCGCTGTTGGCCGAGCATCCGATCGCGCTGGAGCTTGCCGACTCCCTCGGCATACGCCGCTGGCTCGAGCTGGCGCGCGAGGACAAAGGGCTCCCCAAGTACAGTTCCTTCGTCCGCTACGACCCGTACGGGTCTAATTGGAGTCGTCGTTGCCTGCCGGAGTATGTGTATCCAGTGCCGCTCGACATCACCGTCGACGAGTGCCGTGCCACGTTCGTCTGGGTACTCCGCATGGAGCGCCACATCACCTGTGCCATCGAAGAGATCGAAGCCATCCGTGATGCCGTGGAGAACGCGGTGACGGAGCTGGATCTCGACTTGACAGAGCTGGCGGGGAGTAGCGAGCGGTTGCCGTACATCCAATCCGAGTGGCTCGCCGCGTCCGAGCCCGAAGCGCGGCAGGCAATACTCAAGGATTGGTTGTCCCGTGCAGCGCGAGCCCGCGAGAAGCTCCGAGACGCTGATCCTAACCAACCCACGGAGCCGATCGAGGACATCGTAACCGCATTTGAGCTCTTCTGGTTGCGCTGGCTCTCCTGGTATCCCTGGTACGTCGCTCGGCAGCCAGACATCGGCGAGGAGAGCGCAACGAGCGCGCTCGCGAGCTTCCCGCCCGCCCCAGACGACTACCACGCCTGGGAGCTCCTCGGGAAAGTTCTGGGCGAGCTACCGCTCGCGCGGTTCTGCTTTTGGTTCGCCGAGGTGGCGGCGACACCCTGGGCTCGGCAGACCGCGGCAGACCTCGGCATCGCGCAGCGGCTCGAGCACGCCCGCCTGAACCCTGCCCGCCCGATCAGCGAGAGCGATGCGGTTCCGCCTCTCCTCAGCCCGCGCTGGGAGTGGATCCCGAGCACGTTGCCGGCTCCGACTCCGGCGGAAGCGAGGGCGCTGTGGCAGTGGCTTGAGATGGCTCGCGAGCGGATGCGGGCGATCCTAGCCTACTCTGTCGATTGACGACAGTCTTGCGCGGCGGTTGAGGGAGGGAGATGACCTTGGCACAGGTTCCGCTCGCGCGGAACCACGAGCATGGATTGCCGAGAGAGATCGACTGGAGAGCAGTGCGCCTGCGTGTTTTAGCGGTGGCCGCGCTCATGACCTATCCGCCCGAGCAAGTCGCCTTCGTGGGCCCAGACGGCGACATGCGCGGGTTATACCGGGGTGACGAGCGATCGGTCTCCATTCCCTTCCAGGAGCTCGGACGCCTCTACCAGGCTGTCTGCATCCATCAGCACCCCCCGGGCGCGCCGCCGACACTGGCGGATGTCAGCCTTGTGGCCCGCGCAGCGTGCCCGCTGCTTGTCACCCTTGAGGGCGATGACGCACACCTGGTCTGGGTCTGGTCGACTCATCCTCCCGGGCTTATCGGCGAGGTGATCAGTCAGTTCGATGATCTTGCGCAGGCGTTGCGGCACGTGCATGGAGTGTGGCAAGTCGTGCCACGCGATGCCTTGGGCACGGCGCTGGTGGAGGTTGCCGAGCGCTGGTACGCGTTTCTCGCTGACCTCGACATCACCCCGGAGCGTATCGCCCTCCCGGCCCCGGACGAGCCGGTTCCGACACTGCACATCGCGACGGTTCGACGGTCGGCCGAGTCCGATCCGGAGACCGGGCGCGCTGGCACCAGCCGGCGAGGGGTCAGTCACATGCTCCAACGCCATCTGAACCGCTTGCGGAACGAGGCCCAATTCGCCTTCCGCATGGCAGGCGACAGTGCCGTCGAGCTCGTGCTGGACACTCGAGTGCGGACATTCCCATCCCGGGAAGCTGCGTGGGCATGGTTGAAGCGAGCTGAACACGTCGGCCTGGAGCGCCTCTTCCGGGAAGGCTGAGGCGCGGTCTCGGCCGCCGCTCGATGCTCGGCGACGGAGTCAGCGGCCCGCCAGGCGGACGACGTAGCCTGCCTCTTCGAGCGGCGTCTCGCCGACGGTGAACGCGCGGGTTCCGAGTAGCGCGGCTCCCCGGTGCTCGTAGAAGCGTCGCGCTGGCTCGTTGGCCGCCAGCACCCAGACGACCATCTCCGGCAGGCCGAGCGAGCGCAGGTGCTCGATGGCGCGCTGCCACAGCCGCCGGCCCACGCCTCTCCGCTGCCACTCCGGGAGCACGTAGATGGCGAAGAGTTCTCCGGTTCCCTCGCGGTTGACGCCACAGGTCGCGTAGCCGACCACCTGGTCGTCCACTGCCGCGACGAGCATCCCCTCGCCGAGCCGCTCCAGCGCCCGGCCCAGCTCCTCCAGGCTGTAGTGCCGCTCCAGGAAGCGCTCGATGTCGGCGTCGGGGATGAGCCCGGTGTAGGTGGCGCGCCAGGTGCGGCGGGCTACCTCCTGCAGGCCCGGCAGGTCATCCGGCCGAGCCGGGCGCACCGTCACCGTGCCGGCCGGCAGACGCTCGGCAGCCGGCGGCGTCTTTCCCTCTCCTTCACACTGCGCTGGCATGTCCAAGCACCAGCCCTGGCGACGGGAGGGGCGGCCGCCATATCCCCCGCCGCGCCCGATCCGCGCAGAGCCGAGAGCGGCCGCGCTCAGTCATTGCCGATCGGCAGGTGCTCCACGTCAATCTGGGCACGCTGCAGCCGCCCGCTGTAGTCGATGTAGACCGACTGCCACTCGCTGAACACGTCCAGCGCCGCCTGTCCGGCCTCCCGGTGGCCGTTGCCGGTCGCCTTGGTGCCGCCGAAGGGCAGGTGCACTTCGGCGCCGATGGTGCCGGCGTTCACGTAGAAGATCCCGGTGTACACGTCCTCGATCGCCCGGAAGGCCTTGTTGATGTCGCGGGTGTAGATCGAGGCCGAGAGCCCGTAGCGCACGCCGTTGCAGACCTGGATCGCCTCTTCCAGGCTGCGCACCGTGATCAGCGCGGTCACCGGGCCGAAGATCTCCTCCTGGGCGATCCGCATGTCCGGCCGCACGTTGATGAACACGGTCGGCTCGTGGAAGTGCCCGCGCGCAAGCTCGCCCTGCGTCGCGACCTTCCCGCCGACCAGGATCTCGGCCCCTTCCTGCTGGCCGATCTCGACGTAGCGGTGCACGCGCTGGAGCTGCGCGTCGCTGACGACCGGGCCGACGTCGGTCTGCGGGTCGAGCCCGTTGCCGAGCCGCAGCGCGCTCACCCGGGCATCGAGCTGGTCGGCCAGCTCGCGGAAGACGCCCTCGTGGACGATCACCCGGCTGGCCGCGGTGCAGCGCTGGCCCGAGGTGCCGAACGCGCTCCAGACGATGCCGTCGAGCGCCAGCTTGAGGTCGGCATCGTCCATCACGATGATGGCGTTCTTACCGCCCATCTCGAGCGAGACCCGCTTGCCCAGGCGGGCGCACTCGATAGCCACCTGCTGGCCGATCTCGTTGGAGCCGGTGAAGGAGATGAGCGCCACGTCGGGGTGCTGCACTAGCGCGTTGCCGACCGTCTCGCCGCTCCCCAGCACCAGGTTGAGCACTCCGGGCGGCAGGCCCGCCTCCTCGAACAGCTCGACCAGCCGCACGGCCGAGCGCGAGGTGTAGCTCGCCGGCTTGAACACGACCGTATTGCCGCAGACCAGCGCGGGCATGATCTTCCAGGTCGGGATCGCGATCGGGAAGTTCCAGGGGGTGATCAGCCCGACCACGCCGAGCGGCTTGCGCACCGACATGTTCCACTTGTTCGGCAGCTCCGAGGGCGTGGTCTGGCCCCACAGCCGGCGACCTTCGCCGGCCATGTAGAACGTCATGTCGATGCCCTCCTGGACATCGCCGCGCGTCTCGGCCAGCACCTTGCCCATTTCCTCGGTCATCTCCCGGGCGAGCTGCTCCTTGCGCTCGATGAGCATCTGCCCGACCCGGAAGAGAATCTCGCCCCGTTTCGGCGCCGGGGTCTTGCGCCAGCGGTCGAAGGCGGCCTTGGCCGCCGCGACGGCCGCGTCGACGTCGGCCCGGCTGCTCTTCGCGAAGGTGCCGATTAGCTCGCCCGTGGCGGGGTTGCGGCGCTCGAACTCCTCCCCGCTCTGGGCATCGACCCATTCTCCGTTGATGAAGTTCTTGAACTGCGCCATGCCATCCTCCCTCAGGGGTTCAAAGCACTGTCCTCTCCGAGCTCGGCGCGGACGCAGCGTGGTCATCTACCCTCAGTCTAGCACGGCACCCTGCTATACTGGCTTGCCTGGAAGAGAAGTCGGCTTGCGCGACCACGAGCTCAGGGAGCACGATGATCGAGCACGACCTTAGCGCCCGCCTTCGCCAGCGCTCTCGCACGTCCGGCATCCTGGTCGGCCTGAGTATGGCCCTGACCATCATCATCGCCCTGACGGCGTTTATCTGGCTCTATGTTCGCCTCGGCCCTTACCTGAGCGACTTCGTGCCTCGGGTGACGTCGGTCACCACACCGACGCCGAGAGTGCCTGTCGGAGAGCTGGCCACTCCAGAAACCGGAGAGGGCCGACCGGTGGGGGCGAATGCCTCACCGTCGACTCCGACCCCTGCACCTTCCCCGACGCCGACCTGGAAGCCCACGCACCGGGTCGCTCCGGGCACGCCAGTAAACTTCCGCTCCGGCCCCAGTACGGAGACGCGAGTCGTCCAGGTGCTCGAGCCCGGTACGCCCCTGATGTTCCTCGGCGAGCAGGAGCAGGCCGGTGGCGCGACGTGGCTCCACCTGGCGCTCGAGGACGGCACCGATGGTTGGATCCGTACGATCGACCTCGAGTCGCTTCCGCCCCAGTGAAGCCAGCCAGGCCGCAAGTGGTATACTGGCGCCGATACGTGCATCGACGTCGCGAGCAAGGTGAACGATACGCCATGCAACAGGTTTCCATCATCGGGCTTGGGCTCATCGGAGCCTCCATCGGTCTCGGGCTGCGCCGCTGGGCGACCGACGACGGCAAGCGCTCGCCGGTGATCGAGCTCACCGGGTTCGATATCGACCTGACGCACCAGAGTTACGCGAAGAAAATCAAGGCGGTCGACCGCACCGAGTGGAGCCTGCGCGGCGCGATCGAGCGGGCTGACCTGATCGTGATCGCGACGCCGGTGGGCGCGGTGCGCGAGGTCTTCGAGGCGATCGCCGAGTACGGCAAGCAAGGCGTCGTCGTGACCGACACGTGCAGCACCAAGGCCGCAGTTTTGTCCTGGGCGCGCGAGGTGCTCCCCGCGAGCGTCCACTTCGTCGGCGGGCACCCGATGGCTGGCAAGACGCAGAGCGTGGAGGGAGCCGAGGCCGATCTCTTCCAGGGGGCGACCTGGTGCGTGGCACCGCTGGTCTCCGCGAGCGACGAGGCTGTCCAGACCGTGCTGGGAATGATCGCCGCGCTCGGGGCTGAGCCGCTTTTCATCGACGCTGAAGAGCACGACAGTTACGTCGCTGGGATCAGCCATCTGCCCTTCCTGCTCTCGATGGCGCTAATGCGCGTCGTCAGCCAGGATCCCTCGTGGCGCGAAATGCGCCGGCTGACCGCTGGCGGTTTCCGCGACATGACGCGGCTGGCGGCCGGCAGCCCGGAAATGTACCGTGATATCTGTGCGACCAACGGCACGAACATCGTCCGCTGGCTCGATACGGCGCTGGCCGAGCTCCACCACCTCCGGGATCTGATCGCTGCCGGCAACGAAGAGACGCTGGCGACGTTGCAGCAGGCGTTCGAGCAGGCCCGCGACGCCCGCGCTGACTGGGCGACCCAGGAGCGGAGGCCCGGCGAACTGGTGCAGGATACCGCCAGCGAGCTGGCCAACATCTCGTTCGGCCAGCAGATGCAGCAGCTCTTCTTCGGCAATTTCCTGCGCCGGCCGCGCCCTGGCACGCGCGAGTCCCAGGACGAAGGGCGCGGCAAGCGCCCGCCAGCGCGCCGCTAGCTGCCTCGTGCGAGCCGGCCAGGCCGATCGGTTCCTGCTCTGGCCACGAGCGCCGGTGACGCGCCTCAGGATACCCCGCCCCAGCTCGTTCTGGTGGAGGCAAGCCGGTCGCGCGGCGTCGTCCGCCCGGTGCGCCGAGCCGCTCACAGACACGGGCTATCCGCAGCCCGTCATCCTGCGGGCCGGGGCATCAGCGCGCGCCCGGCACGTGGACGCCGAACGCCTGGAGCAGGATCGTCGTGGCCAGATACAGCAGGATGACGATCAGGATCCGGCTGAGCACCCGGCCTCGCAGTCTCCGGGCCAGCCGGGAGCCGGCCTGTGAGCCGAGGAAGACGCCGAAGGCCGCCGGAACCGCAACCTGCGGGTTGACCAGCCCGTTGGCGTAGTACAGGAGCGTGCTGCCGACGACAGTGACGCCGATCATGAAGGCGCTGGTGGCGGCTGCTGCTTTGACCGGCACGCGCATCAGCACATTCATGAGCGGAACCTGGATGAAGCCGCCGCCTACGCCGAGGAGTCCCGAGAGGACGCCGGCCACCGCGCTCAGCGTCGCGCCCAGACCGACCTGCTGCGGCACGTAGCGCACGACCTGACCAGCGGCGGGATCGAAGAAGCTCCCGCGGAGTCCCCACGAGTCCGGCCCAGCGCTAACCGGTTGGGCGGTCGCCCGTTGCAGGCTCAAAAGCACGATCATGGCGTAGAGTGCCAGCGCAAACACGACACGCAGCGCGTTGACCGGCGCGCCGACGACGAGCAGTGCGCCAGCGATCGCCCCGAGCGCCGTCGCGATCAGCAGAACCAACGCGAGGCGCAGGTTGACCATGCGGTGCTCCAGGTAGACCGACGCGCCTCCGAGCGAGTTGACGATGACCGCGAGTGCGCTTGCCGCGATCGCGGCCTTGATCGGCACACCGAGGTAGGCGGAGAAGATCGGCACCATGAAGACACCGCCCCCCAGCCCGACCATGGCGCCGAGCGTGCCGGAAAGCGCAGCGACGACCAGGATGGCGAGTTCAGTGAAGTGATCCACTTCAACTCCCTCGGAGTGAGCGCGTAATCGGGAGTGCGGCCACGATGAGAAGGACAATCGCTGCCAGCGCGACGGTGCGCCGGTCGCCACGCCGCGCGCAGGCGACGAGCACGGAGGTGACTCCGAGTACTGGCCCGAAAGTGACCGTGAGTAGCGCCAGGCTCTCGAACGCCGCCGGATCGGCCTCGGCCAGCGCCGCCGGGAGCCGGGTAAGTGAGACCGTTTCAGCCTTCATTCTTCCGTCCTCGACGAGGTCGAGGGCCGTGCCGACGGCCAGCAGAGCCAGCACTAGCGCCAGCCAGAGTCGGTAGAGGCGGGCGACTCGCTGGGCGACGCGTCCGAGCTCCTCCTCGTCGCAACCAGCTCGCTCGGCGACGGCGGGTGCAGCACGCTGACTCTCGACCGGTTCCATGCCTCTCTCCCTCGTGGCGCTTCGCCAGCAGGCGCCTCCTCGAGGCACCCGTGAGAGCCATCCTAACATCTCCGGCCGTGTGCGAGGAAGCAGAGGCGCTACGGCTCTACGGACAGTTGCACAACACGGGCGCGGGAGCACCAGGTGCTCCAGCTCCCGCGCCCGGCCCGGGCTGCGCGCCTTCACCCGGTAGACGGCGCGCAGCAGATGCGCCGTCTCGACGCCGTACGTGTCCCACACCGCGGCCAGAAAGGCGGCTCATCGGCCCACCAGAGGCGCGCCCGGTCGCAGTTCGTCGGTGTACCAGTCACTCGCAGGCCAGTCCAGCCCTCAGCCACCGACCAGGCCAACGAGCCCGCCGAGGAGGATCAGGAGTATGACCGCCGCGATCGCCACAAAGATGAGGTCGCGCTCGAGGAGAAACAGGATCAGCGTCAGTGCGACGCGTGCCGTCGGCGTGAGGATCAAGATCAGCAGGCCGACCCGCATGACGTCCTCGGGCTGGCCGGCGAGCGCACCGGAGACGAGCGACGCTGGGCTCGTTGTCAGCGTCTCGGGACGCAGGTGTAGGAGTTCCGGCAGCGTCTGCGGCTCGCCCGGCAGTGGCTCCCGGACGAAGAAGAGGATCAGCCCGATGAGGCCGATCACCGCAGCCAGCAGCACCCCAGAGCGGAGCACTCGGCTGATCAGGAGATCGATCCGCTCCTGCGCTGGCGATAAGGTCGGCCTCGTTTGTGTCTCCACGCCCGCTGTTCGCTCGCGCATATCACCACACTCCAATGCCACGCAACAGCATTTGTACCGCGATCACCAGCAGGATCGGAATAAAGAGCTGGCGGACACGCCGGTTGGTCAGGCGTAAGAGGAGCTGCGCCCCGACGACGGAACCAGTCAGTACCCCCAGCATCACCGGTGTGGCGATCTCGGGCACGACATCCCCGCGCCAGAAGTAGATGCCAGCACTGGCCGCGGCCGTCACCCCGATCATGAAGTTGCTGGTGGCGGTCGATACCTTCATCGGCATGCGCATCCCCCAGTCCATCGCCAGCACCTTGAGCGCGCCAGCGCCCAGCCCCAGCAGTGCCGAGGCCATGCCAGCGACGAACATCATGGCGAAGCCCACCGGGACGCGCGTCACTTCGTAGGCGACCACCCGTCCCAGCACCCGGTCGGGATAGGCGCCGCCGAGGTGTAGCCGGCGGGCCAGCCAGTCGGGTTCCACCCCGCTCGGAATCTCTTCCCCGAGCCGGCGGAGCATCGGTAGAAGCGACAGCAGGAGGAACGCCGCGAACAGGAAATACAGAGCTCGGCCAGGCAGGAACGGAATGAGCAGCGCCCCGAGCACAGCGCCGGTGCTTGTCGCTAGCTCGAGGAAAATGCCGGCACGCACATTGGTCAGGTGGTCACGCACGTAGGCGGCGGCAGCGCCGCTGGAGGTTGCGATAATCGAGACGATGCTGGCGCCGACCGCGAGGTGGATATCGAGCCGGAACACCAGGGTCAAGAGCGGAACGATCAGGATGCCGCCGCCCAGCCCGATCAGCGAGCCGAGCAGGCCAGCCGTAAAGGAAACGACCAAGAGCACGAAGACGAAGAACTCGATGTCCGTCATCACCCTCTCCCGCAGTGAGCATCCGGAGGTCAACGGCCGCGCGCGGGGAAGGCGGTGGACGCTCGTACCAGTGCAAATCGACTGCCGTGCTGCGCCGGAGTCTCGTCGAGGCCAATGGTTGTGGCCGGGTAACGCCCCTTCGCTTCGCCGTGGAGCACCTCCCCCACCCGCGTGCCGAGCGTTTCGCCCGGGTCGATTCCGCTATCTGCCGAAGCTCGTCGCTCTCTCACGAGGCCAGCACGCGGCGTCTTCCATTGAGCTTACGCTCGCTCTCGCGACGGGGCAAACTGGCCGTTACCCGAGAGCCGAGGACATTCTGCCCGCATGCTGATCGCGGACGACGCGAACACGGCGGAGTCGGCGGGCTGATCGGCCTTCAGGACGCGGGCTCTTGACAGCGAGGGAGCAGGCGGCTATGCTAGGGGCGATATGGAAGCGATGGCTGCTCGACACCAGTACTGGTTCGCGTATTACTTTAGCCCGCCGGCGTTGCTGGTGGGCCGCGAGGTGTTGAGCGGCTGATCGCGTAGCCCGTAAACCAGCAACGTCGGCGAGCAGAGGTTTCGGCCTCTGCTCTTTTGTTTCGGGGGAAGCGTGGCGGAGGGATCGGGTGGCAGGCGCGGTGGAAAGGGGCGGCACGATGATCGTGCGGATGAGTCCGGTGGCGGATGACCGGCAGCGGGAGCGGATCCTTCACCTGCTCCGCGAGCGCGGGTACGACGTCCTGGCCCTCGATCGGGGCGGCCAGCCGGTCATCGGCGTGAACGGGAGGCCGATCGAGGACGACGTGTCGGCGCTGCTCAGCCGGCAGCCCGGCGTGGAGCAGGTCGTCCAACCCGGGCCGCCCTACAAGCTCGCTGCCCGTGAGGTGCGGCCGGCCGGCACGCTCGTGCGGGTCGGCCAGGTCACCTTCGGTGCTGGAGAACCGGTCGTCATCGCCGGGCCGTGCGCCGTCGAAGACCGTGACCAGCTCCTGCGTACCGCCGAGGCGGTCCGCCAGGCGGGCGCTTCGATGCTCCGGGGAGGTGCGTTCAAGCCGCGCACCTCCCCGTACAGTTTCCAGGGACTGGGGGAGGCAGGCCTGGAGTTGCTCGCCGAGGCGCGCGAGGCGACCGGCCTGCCAGTCGTGACCGAAGTCCTCGATACCGAACAGGTGGAGGTCGTCGCCCGGTACGCCGATATGCTGCAGATCGGCAGCCGCAACATGATGAACTTCGCGCTGCTCCGCCGCGTGGCGGCGACCGGCAAACCGGTCTTGCTCAAGCGCGGCTTCGCTGCGACGGTCGAAGAGTGGTTACTCTCCGCCGAGTACCTCCTGGCCGGGGGGAACGATCAGGTTGTCCTCTGCGAGCGCGGGGTGCGCGGCTTCGATACAGCCACTCGCTTCACCCTCGACTTAAATGCTGTCCCGCTCGTCCGCCAGCTCAGCCACCTTCCGGTCATCGTCGATCCCAGCCACGGCACCGGGCGCCGCGAGCTCGTGCCGCCAATGTCGCTCGCCGCCATCGCCGCTGGCGCGCATGGGCTGATCATCGAAGTGCACCCCGACCCGGAGCGAGCTCTTGTCGACGGCCGCCAGACAATTACGCCGGAGACGCTGGCTGATCTGGTGCGCCGCGTGCGAGCGCTCACCGCGGTGACCGAAGGCGTGCTCGCGGACGTGTAGCGGTCTCCCTCGCTTCCTCACGTGCGGTACCAGCCCCTGACGCTTCAGTCAGGGGCTGGTTTCCAGGTGTATCGGCCGGCTTTCGCGCAGTCGCTCGTCGATCTCCGCCCGGTTCTGCTCGACGAAGCGCAGGCACTCGAGACAGCGCGATGCGATCCGGTACAGGCCATCCTGCTCGCGACCGAGCCGGGCGTAATGCGCGTATACCCCGATCGCCGCTGCGAGTTGCGAGGTCTGGTCGCTCTCCGCGCTCGTCATCACCTGCTCGTAGTACGCAGCGGACTCCTCGACCAGCGCTGGGAAGCGGGTCGTACAGTCTCTGAACACGCTGTCATCCGGCTGGCAGAGCACGAGGGGCAAGAACGGCGTGGCCGCCATAGCGAGGCCGGCGACGAGGGCCAGGCGGTCGTCGCCGGCCACGATCTCGGAGAGCCCGTCGCCATCCAGATCCTCGACCCGCTGGATGGCACCGTTGCCGAGGGTAAAGGCGTCGAGTTCGCGGACGCGGTCGCGCTCGCTCGCGAAGATATGGTAGTCGAAGCAGCAGTGCGCGCCGCCAGTGTAGTCGAGCAGGATCGCCTCTGGCCGCCCGTCACTGTCCAGATCCTGGACGCGGTCGATTACCAGGTGGTGGAACAGCGCAATGGGCAGGGGATCGCGGATCGACAGCTCGGCAGTATGCGCCCCGTCGCTGATGACCGCTTTCAGCCGGTACCGGTCAGGCTCGAGTTCGACTTCCCCCTGGTAGGGGGTGAGTTCGTCGGTGCTGCTTCCCTCGGCGATGACGTCGCCATCGCGGAGGAGCTGGAGTACCAGGCTCCAGCGTGGCTCCGGCAACGGGGCTATCGTTGGAGTCGGAGTCGGGAGCGGCTGGGTAGGAGTCGGCATGGGCGACGTGGGGGTCGCCGCCGGGAGCGCGGCTGTGCTCGTCGGTGAGGGTGCCGGCAATGGAGGTGTCGCCGTGGGGGCTGTCGCCGTTGCCCGGGCGGATGGTGGTGCCGTTGCCTGGGTAGTCACCGGTTTTCCAGTGCCGCAGGCGGTAAGGATGACGACCAGCAGCAGGAGAGCGGAGCACCTCGTCATGGTTTCGCTCCACGGCCTCGATCCCGACAGCCGCCGGTAGTCGCGGCACCTCACCTCTGGGGCAGCACCGTGCACGTCCAAATACGCTAGCACACCGGTCAGCCGGCCTGCCAGGGGGCGCGCTGGGCCAGTTCGATCGCCCGCCGCAGTGCCGTGAGGTACTCCCCAACCTGGGTCACGGCGTCGAGCGTCGCGGAAGAGCCCCAATCCAGCGACGCTTCGGCGGCATCGAGCGCGAGCCCGGTCAGCCGCGCGACCATGTAGAAGGGCAAGTTCTCGAGCGAGCGCGGCGAGAGCTGGAGGTAACTGGCCAGCAGCGTCTGCAGGAAGAGGTCGGCATCGTCAGGCGACAGGCCGAGCTGGCGCGTCTGGTACGGCAACAGGGCGAGGTCGGCAGCAGCGTCCGATACGTGCGCGCGTTCCCATCCGTACAGGCCGCTCACCTCGTCTCGATCCAGAAAGACCGTGTCGGGGCTGAAGTCTCCGTGGCACAGGCAGAGCGATGCCGTCACCGGCCGCCGGAGATCGAGCCAGGCCAGTGCCCTTTCGAGCGCTTGGCGCCAGGCGGTCGGCAAGCGCTCGGCTCGGGTCGCGAGCCTGTCCAGCAGGTCGTCCACCTGCTCGTCGATCGTATCTTCGGGCGGCGTACTCGGATCAGCGAGCCAGGGGGCGATGCCAGCCCAGTCGAGCCGGTGGAGGTGGGCCAGAGCGCTGGCCAGTGTGACGGCGAGCGCGCTCACCTGCCAGCGCATCTGGGCCTGCTCGAGGACGGAGGCGGCTGATTGGCCGGGGGTAGACTCGAACAAGAGCAAGCTCTCTGTCAGATCCGCCGAAACGCCGACCAGCGCCGGCACCGGGAGGCCGGCCTGGCTCAGCCGATGCCCGAGTTCGGACAGGCGAGCCGGGTCGGCTGGGCCCGGTACCGACCGGGCAATATATGTGCCGAGATGGCGGACTCGACCAGCCAGCCAGGTGAGCCGAACGCTCCACTGCGGTGTGCCAGCGCACCCTCCGGTCTCCTCCAGATCCAGGATGCGGATCTGCTCGATGTCGGGATAGTCGCGCCGCAGGCTGTCGGCCGCGAGTTCGGTGAGCCGGGCGAGCATGGTACTCCCTCCGCTCCTACTGGGGCAGATCCGTTCAACGATACCGTAGGAGGCGAGCACCAGGTAGGGGCTCAGTGCCAGGCCCTCACTTTGCATCGTGCGGCCACGGCTGCACGGCCATCGCCCCGGACATCGCTGGTTCCGCCCCCGGCCGCGGCTGGTACAATCGCCCCGATCGAGAGGGAAGATGGGCGGAAAGGATCCGGGAATGGCCGCGGCCTTGCGTGAGATCGAGCGCCAGGTGCTGGGTGAGATCTGGACATCCGACGAGCCGTACCGGAACCTGGTGCACCTCTGCGACGGCATCGGGCACCGTTTCGGGGGGAGCGCGAGCGAGCACGCGGCGGCCGAGTTTCTCGAGCGCAAGCTACGCGAGTATGGCTTGGAACAGGTGCGGCTGGAGGAGTTTCCGGTGTATAGCTGGGAGCGCGGCGAGTGCTTCTTCGCGCTCTCAGCACCAGTGGAGCGGAGCTTCAGCGCTCTCGCCATGCCCTACTCCGGCACGGCCGATCTCGAAGGGGTGATCGTCGATGTCGGCGCGGGTGAAGCTGAAGACTTCGGCCGCCTTGGCGAACGCGTGCGCGGAGCCATCGTGCTCACCGACGCCGAGTCGGACGTGCCTGGTGTCGAGCGCAGCCATCGGGCCGACAAATACCGGCGTGCGGTCGAGGCTGGTGCGATCGCGTGCGTCTTCACCAACCGGAACCCGGGGATGCTCCGTATCACTGGGGCACTCTACGCGCGTAACCCAGGCGGCGACGCTCCTCTCGATCATACCGCCCCGATTCCGGGATTGGGTATCAGCTACGAAGCTGGGGAGATGATTCGGCGCCTGGCCGGACTCGGTGAGCTGAGGGGCCGGATCCGGGCGCGAAACCGAGTCTTTCGCTCGCATGCGTTCAACGTGGTCGCCGACGTGCCGGGCGATGGCTCGACGCACCAGCTCGTTCTCGCTGGCGCCCACTACGATGGGCACGACATCGCGCAGGGCGCGATCGACAACGGAGCAGGGGCAGTCGTTGCGCTGGAGCTGGCCCGAGTGCTGGCTCCCCACGCGGGGCGGTTTCTGCGTACCGTCCGGTTGGTCTGGTTCGCCTGTGAGGAGCTGGGCTTGCTCGGTTCCTGGTACCACTGCGATCGGTACGAACACGTGGATCAGAACGAGCTGCTCGGCTTCATGCTCAACCTCGACGGTGCGGGGCGCGGGCAGGGTGGCAGTGAGCAAGTGACGGTGACGGGCGATCCAGCTCTCGCGCGCTACTTCAGCCGGCTTGCCGAGCAGTTGCAGTACCCCTTCACCGTGCGGGATCGGATTTCGCCACACTCCGACCACTTCCCCTTCTTCCTGAAGGGGTATCCTACAGCGACGCTCCAAAGTCGCGATGCCACGCAGGGGATGATCGGTCGAGGTTGGGGTCACACCGAGGCGGACACGGTGGACAAGGTGACCCAGCGCGGGTTGCAGATGAGTACGGCGCTGGCTGCCCGGCTGTTGCTGCGGCTGGCGAGCGAAGAGCACCTCCCCGCCTCGCGTCGTGGCTCGGACGAGGTTCGGCAGGTGCTGGTCGAGGCCGGGCTGGCCGATGTGCTCGAGCACCACTGGGGACGCGCCAACAGGATCGCCTGATCACGCAACTCACGCCCAGTGACGCCCTCAGCCGCTCTCAGCATGTGCCGCAGCGGCCTATGTTGTAGGCATAACAGAACGACTTTCGCCGGAGAGCCGATGATACCTCAGTGAATCGGGTGGGCTCCCGGCTGACCCTGCTCGTCGGCCGAGAGCGCTCTGTGCCATGATGAGCGAGGAGGCTTGTCCGCCGCGGCTTGTGGCCAGAAGCCCTGGAGGGAACAGAGGGGCGACGGGGTCGCATGCGGGTGCTCTTCGTGACACCATACCTGCCGGTACCGCCCGACTTCGGTGGTGCGATCCGCATGTATCACTTGATCCGCGAGGCCGCCAGGGCACATGAGGTAACGATCCTGAGCCTGGCCGGGCCGGGTGACGACCCAGCGCTGAGCCAGCAAGAACTCGGCCCGACGATCGCGGTACCGGTGGCCTGGACTGGCCGGCAGCCACCGAGCGCGGCCAAACGGCTCAGCCAGCTCCGCTCGCTCTTCTCGCTCCGCTCGGCCCAGTACCGGCAGATGGTTCGGCCGGCGCTCCAGGCGGCGCTCGACCGGCTCCTGCGTGAGCGGCCTGTCGATCTCGTTCAGTTCGAGTTCTCGTTGACCGGCCTCTATCAACTGCCGCGGGGTATCCCTACAGTGCTCGACGTCCACAACGTGGAGCACGACCTCGTGCGGCAGGTCGCCCGGCGCGGCTCGCTGGCTCGGCGCTGGTTCAATGCCCTCGAATGGCGTAAGCTGCGGCGCGATGAGCTCGAAGCCTGGGGTCGCGCCTCGACCTGCCTGGCGACATCGGTTGCCGATGGCCGGATCATCGAGGGCGCAACCGGACGCCCGGCCGTGGTTATCCCGAACGGGGTCGACCCAGAGCGCCTACCGCGTCGCCCGCTCGCACTGGGCCGGCCCGATCGCCTGCTCTTCGTCGGCGCGCTCCGCTACTGGCCGAACGCCGAGGGTGTCCGCTTCTTCGTCACCCAGGTGTTGCCACGCCTGCGTGACCGGATTGCCGGCGTCGAATTCGTCGTGGCCGGAGCCGACCCGCCGCCGGAGCTGGTCGAGCTGGCCGGCGTGCCTGGGGTGCGCCTGGTCGGGCGAGTACCCGACCCTGGCCCCTGGCTGGAGCAGGCAGGGATCGTGGTCGTGCCACTCCTCAGCGGCGGAGGCACGCGGCTCAAAGTGCTGGAGGCCTTCGCTGCCGGCCGCCCTGTGGTTTCGACCACGGTCGGAGCTGCGGGCCTCGATGTGGTCGACGGTGTCCACCTGCTGCTGGCGGACTCGCCGGAGGAGATGGCGGCTGCGATTGTCCGGCTCGTCGAGTCCTTCGAGTTGTGCGTGCGCCTGACGGAGAACGCCTGGCAGCTCGTCGACGCGCGCTACCGCTGGAGCGCTATCGGGCGTCGCTTACTGGAGACTTACGATTGCCTCAAGGCATCGACACCGCCGACTGCCGGAGGAGGCGCGAAGATGTAGCCCTCCTGATCGAAAGGGGATGCTACAACGAGCTGAGCGCGAACCGACCAAGCCGTGTACAGCGCGATGAGGCTGTCGAGCGCATTGCCGCCAGTATCGGAGAGCGCGCGAGAGCACACCCGCGCCGGGACCCGCATTCCGAGTTCGCCGAGGCAGTCGAGCAAGTGCTGGCGCTCCAAGAGCCAGCGCTCGCCTCGCCCCTTGTAGCCGAGACGGTACAGCCGCAAGCGCCGCAGCGTCACAGCCGGGCAGACTTCGATCAGCCAGGGCCGGCCAGGGGTGGGCCGCTGGAAGGGGAGGACGCAGACCGTCCTGGCACGCACCAGCGGCGACAACAGCTCGCGGATGCCGTAGTAGGTCTGCCGGTACAGCCGCAGGTTGCCAGGCGCGAACGGCGCCCGCACGTCGCGGTCGGTCTGCCGGCGGCGTTCGCGCCCGGCGGGGTCGCGACACGCCATGCGCAGGTGCTCCGGAGTAGGGAAGCGCTGAGGGAAGGTCTCGACGAATGCTTCCCAGCCCTCCTCGCCCATCACCTCTCGCGGCAGGCTGAACGGGAAGTCACAGCCGAGGAGGCTGTCCCCGAGTTGGGCGACCCAACGAGCCAGCGCCGGTAAGCAGACCTCACGCCTGGCGCCGGAACCGGGCAACTCGGCTAACGGGCGGCAATCGAGCACCCAGAGTCGCTCGTCACGCATCTGACCCTGACTGATCCAGGCGTGCCGCCCAGCATCGCGCGCGCCGCTGAAATCGAGCCCGTAGAAGCGGCGTGTCATGCCTGCCTCGTGGCTACACTCGCTGCCTACTGCCGGGTGGCCTGCCCGAAAGTCGAGCCCGTCGACAGCACGCGCGCCAGCGTCTGGTAGGTCTCCCAGAGCGAGAGGGACGCGCGTTGGCGCAGGATCTGCTCGACCAGGTGAACCGCGTTGACCTGGAGCTGACCCCCGAGCACCAGGTAGGGGTGGCTCCCGGGCTCCTCCGGGATGATCCACTCGCCGCCGAGTGCGCGCCGGAGCACTTCGCCGGTGTAGGCAGCGGTTGGCATGACGAAGGGGGTGAGATCGGGCGGCTCGGCCCCGGCGTATACTTCGGCGAGATGGAGCCACTGGTCGAGCAGGCTGTCCACGGTCGCCAGCGAACTAGGTGAAAAATCGAGCTGCTCGCCGCTCTGTGCGCCTGCGACCGCAGCAAAGGACTCTGCCTGGTCAACCAGGTCTTGTGGAGTCACCATCGCACGTTCCCGCGCTGAGAGGGAGCCGGCCCGGCGCTCGGCTCCCAGCATTCATCCGCCGTGGCCATCAGAAACCATAGCGCAGTCGACCGCTCTTGCCTACCGGCATAAATCGCTGACACGAAACGGAGAAGCACGGCGCGAGACAGAGAGATGTCGTCACAGAGAGGGGCAAGCTTGCCCCTTGCTATCCTCTGGGCTGGACGTACGCAGTCGATCCGATTCGGAGGAGAGAGATGGTCGTCTATCCGCAGCGGAGCGTGCTTTCGGTGCCGGGCTCCCGTCCGGACATGATCGAGAAGGCGCTGCGCAGCGAGGCTGATCTGGTCTTCATCGACCTGGAAGACTCCGTCGCCCCGGAGGCGAAGGCCGGTGCCCGCCGACACGTGATCACGGCGCTCAGCGAGCTGGAGTGGCGTGGACGACCACGGGCTATTCGCGTGAACGGGCTCGATACGCCGTATTTTTACCGAGACCTCATCGAGGTGCTCGAGGCTGCCGGTGGATGGCTCGACCTCGTCGTCGTCCCCAAGGTCGGGGCTGCGGCTGACGTCTACGTCGTCACCACGCTGCTTGCCCAGATCGAGGCGGTGATTGGGAAAGCTCAACCCACTCGGCTCCACGTCCAGATCGAGACGGCCCAGGGGCTCCTGAACTGTGCCGAAATCGCGAGGTCAAGCGAGCGGCTCGATGCCCTGACCTTCGGCCCTGGCGACTATGCTGCCTCGGTGCAGATGCCCTCGACAGCGATCGGGATGCCCGACGAGTGGGATCGGCAGTATCCCGGCCACCGGTTCGGCTATGCCATGCACCAGATCCTGGTGGCTGGCCGGGCTGCCGGCATCCAGGTTATCGACGGGCCGTATGCCGATTTCCGTGACAGCGACGGGCTGCGCGCTGCTTGCCTTCGAGCGCGGGCCCTGGGCTATGACGGCAAGTGGTGCATCCATCCGGCCCAGATCCCCATCGTCAACGAGGTCTTCACGCCGACTCCAGCCGAGGTGCGCTGGGCGCAGGAGACACTGGCCGCCTATGAGCGCATTCGCGCCGGAGGGCAGGGCGCCCTGGCGATCGGAACGACGATGGTGGATGCCGCCAGCGTGCGGATGGCCGAGCGCACCATCGCCCGGGCACGCTCTGCCAAGGTACTCGAGTGAGCCCGGTTCGGAACGTCGGAGCGCCGCCGGTCTCGCCCGCCGCGCCTTTGTGCGCGGTGCAAAATCGTGTTACTGTTGCCTCAGAACCCGCATGAGAGGAGCGAGCCGCGACGGAGGTCTGCCGTGCCGCTCGACACCAGGCTCTGGTTGCTGATCGTCCTCTGCGTGGTCATGCTGTTGACGATCGAGGTCACCGAGGACTATGTCGAACAGGACTGGCCGCGGCTCCGACGGCCCCCAAACGGATGGAGCCACACCGAGGTACTTCGGATGTTCTGGACTGGTGTGGGGTTGCTCGTGTTCCCTGGCCTGGTGCTCGTCATCCTCAACCTCGCACTCTTGATCGCCCAGGATCTGCCGCAGACGCCTGTTCAAGTCCTCGGTGGGCTGCTCGTCCTGCTCGGGTGGGCGGTGTTCGTGCTGGTCGTCAGCGGCTTCGGCAGCGTGAGCGCGTACATCGAAGACCTCGGGCCGGTCG
>JADBJL010000045.1 GCA_014874455.1 Thermomicrobiaceae bacterium | reverse complement strand
GGGGCGGAAGATGGTCGAGTCGATCTGGATGCCGGGCAGCCCCGGCTGCAGCTCGGCCAGCGCCTGCTCCACCCCCCACGTCACCTCCAGTGTGCTGGCCTCGGGGAGCTTCTCGATCATCAGGATCAGGCCTGCCGGGCCTTCCTCGGCAACTGCGTCGCCGATCAGCAACTGGTGGTCTTCGACGACCTGGGCTACGTCACCCAGGCGCAGCGGCTGGCCGTCGGCCGCCGGTATCGTCCCCTGTTCTCCCTCCAGGATCACCTGAGCGAGGTCGTCGGCCGTCCGGATGGGTGAGCGATGGTAGATCCCGAGCCGCTGCTGAGGGGAATCGATGAAGCCACCGGAGCCAGGCGTCGACGCCTCGACGAACGTCAGTGGCGAGACCCACAGCGCATTCCCGGTCGTCTCGATGACTTGCTGGAGCGTCACGCCGTGCTGGTGCAGGATCTCGGGGTCGACGCGCACCTGGAGCTGGCGCTCGCGCTGGCCCCAGATCGAGACGTTAGCCACACCAGGCACAGCCAGCAGGCGAGGCCGGATCGTCCAGCGGGCGAGCACCGACATCTCGATCGGGCTCAGCTCCTGGGAACTGAGCCGAACCATGAGGACACGGTTCGTCGAGGAGAGCGGTTGCAGCATCTCAGGCGGGCGATCGGTCGCCTTCGGCAAGCCGAAGGCCGCCGTCAAGCGCTCCTGCACCAACTGGCGCGCGTGCATCGGGTCGGTACCAGGTTCGAAAACGAGGACGATCCGGGAGAGGCCCGGGAGCGATTCGGAGTAGTAGGTGTCGAGCCAGGGCATCCCCGGAAGCAAATCCTTCTCAATCGGCGTGGTAATGATCTCTTCCACCTCCACCGCGGAGAGCCCGAGGGCTTCCGTCCGGACCTCCACGGTTGGCGGCTTGAACTCGGGCAGGACATCTAGAGCGACACCCTGGATTTGTCGCACGCCGAGGAAGACGACGAGCGCCGCGACGACGAGGACTAAGAGCCGGTAACTGAGGCTGGATGACACGATCGACCGTATCATGGGCGGATCCCTCTCTCTTCAGTGAAGGTGCGAAGGTGCCTTCCGGAAGGCTCGCCGAACTCCTTCCACGCATCGGGGATATCCCCCCGACGGAGCCGTCATCGCTGAACGGCCACTTGCCACATCGATCGACCGATACTCCTGGGTATCGAGCACAGTCTGATCACATCGCGCGACGATGTCATGAAGACTCTTCATGACATTTCGTCATCGTGTACCCATCGACTGGCTGGTAGCCGAGGTAGGGGAAAGAACCCGACAGAGGACGCCCCGGCAAGGCCGATCGGCGTCCTCCGAGGTGTTCAGGTACCGCCGGTGTGGAGCGCTGGACGGAGCGGGGGAGCGACGTGCTAGCGGCTCTCCTGAATAGCTAACCCGGGCTCGCGCAGCAGGATTCTCCGGCGTTGGGCTAGCGGAGCGGTACCGGGCGCCGGGGAATGCCTCTCATGAGCAGCCAGCGAAGTCAAGCAGTAGCCTCGGCCATGTGCTGTCGCGATGTAGTGCGAGCAACACCGGCCTGCCTCGAGCTTCGCTCGAAGATTGTGGATGTGCCGATCGACGACGTTGCTCTCGGCGATATAGTCGGTTCCCCAGATGGAATCCAGGATCTCGTCGCGAGTCAGCACTCGGTCGACATGAGAGGCGAGCAGGTAGAGCAAGCGCTGCTCCAACGCTGTCACCCGCAGCTCGACGCCGTTCACGCGCACTCGGCGGTGGAACGTATCGATCTCGATATCGCCCAGCCGGAGGATCGGTGTGAGCGAGGCGGCTTCGCGATAGGTACGCCGCACGATCACCAGCGCGCGGGCCAGGAACTCTTCAGGGGCAAAGGGGATCGCAACGACGTCGTCTGCTCCCTGCTCCAGGGCCACGAGCTTCAGGGCCGGATCATCCTGCCAAGCGATTGCGATGGCTGGAGGGATGTTGACGCCCCAGGGCGAATAGCCGAGGCGAGGCAGCGCTTTCCCCCCGGCCAAACTCATCTCGACGACGGCGAGGTGAGGTTGCCAGCTCTGGAGCAGAACCAGCGCCTCCTCGAACCTAGGTTCCACTCGCATCAGGAAGGAACGCGGCTCGAGCGCTTGCCTGATGGAGTCGAGAATCGAGGGTCGCTCGACCACCAGCAGCGTGCGAATCGGTAGCTGCATCGCGCACCTCGGGTGCAATAAAATGGACTCTTTACACGCACTGTATTTGCCTACCGGAGCCACTACCAGCTATCCTAGCGCTCAATTCTTGTTCAGCCGCTGGCCATCCTTTAACCAGGTGATGCCCATCGTGTGGGACGCCGGGACGCGCCGAGCGGTTGGCCGCAGGCGCTCGATCCGAGATACTGGCGTTGAGGGATGAAGCCTGCGGCTATCGGGTGGGGGTAGTACCCGTGGGTGCAACCGTTCCCGGAGAGGACAACACCATGCGGAAAGTGCCCGACTTCGACGCCGTCGTCTTCGATCTCTACGGCACGCTGGTCGACCTCGGCGCGCTGGCCGAGCGCTGTCGCGAGGTCGCCGGTGACGCCCCGTTGCTCGACCGCTGGCGGGCCAAACAACTCGAGCATGCGTTCATCCGCACGATCCTGGCGGACTACGTCGACTTCTGGCAGCTCACGGCCGAAGCGCTCGATGCAGCGTGCGCCGAGCTCGCCTTGCGCCCGACCGCCGGGGAGCGAGACGGTCTGCTCCAGGGCTGGCTCGAGCTGGCGCCGTTTCCAGACGTGCCGGGGGTGCTCGAACGCCTGGCCAGTCATTGGCCCCTGGCAGTACTCTCGAACGGGAGCCCGGCGATGCTCGAGACCGGCCTCACTCACGCCGGCCTGGTGGGCTACTTCCAGGAGGTGCTGAGCGCGGACGCCGTCCGGCGCTACAAGCCCGACCCCGCAGTCTATGCGCTGGCTCCAGCGGCACTGGTCGTCCCACCGGAGCGGATCCTCTTCTGCTCTGCGAACGGGTTCGACATCGCCGGGGCAGCCAGCTTCGGGTTCCGTGCCTGTTGGGTCAACCGTTCCGGGCAGCCGCTCGACGCGCTCGGCCGGCAGCCCGCGCTCGAAGCCTCGTCGCTCGAGGATCTGGTCGAACATGGTGACTGAACGAGGAGACAGGTGTGAAGTGGGATGTGTTGAGCTTCGGCGAGACGATGATCCGGCTCTCGGTACCACTCGGTGAGCGTCTGGAGACGGCCGAGAGTCTCGAGGTTCGGATCGGCGGCGCCGAGTCGAACGTTGCTGTCGCGCTGGCACGCCTGGGTCGGCGTGCCGCGTGGTGCTCGGTGCTGCCACAGAACCCGCTTGGCCGGCGGATCGCTGGCGAGTTGCGCTGGCACGGGGTCGACATCTCGCCGGTGCGGTGGGTCGAGCGCGGGCGTGTCGGCGTCTATTTCCTCGATACCGGCGCTCCACCCCGTCCGACCCAGGTGCTCTACGACCGGGCCGGATCGGCCATCGCCACGGCCGATCCGGACTCGATCGACCCCTCGATCGTGGAAGCGGCTCGCCTGCTCCACCTCACCGGGATCACACCGGCGCTGAGCCCGACCTGCCGCGAGATCGCGCGCCGGCTGGTCGAGCGGGCCAGGCAGCTCAGTGTGCCGGTCTGCTTCGACGTGAACTACCGGAGCCTGCTCTGGACACCGGCGGAGGCAGCCGAAGTGCTCGCACCCTTCGGCCACGCTGCCAGCGTGCTGATCTGCGGGCGCGCTGACGCGGCGACGATCTGGGGTCTGGACGGTGCGGCGGAGGACGTGCTCGCTGGCCTCGTTGAGCGCTTCCACACCCCGGTGACGGTGCTGACACTCGGCGACGGAGGCGCCCTGGCTCAGACGGCGGACGGGTACCGGCTCCAGGCCCCTTCCGTACCGGCGACGCTGGTGGATCGGGTCGGTGCTGGGGACGCTTTCGCCGCCGGATTCCTGCATGGCTATCTCGACGGAGAGGATATTGCCCGCGGCTTGCGGTACGGCGTGGCGCTCGCCGCGCTGAAGCTGACGCTACAAGGAGACCTGGCCTTGGTCACACCCGCCGAGCTGGAGGCCGTCGTGGCAGGCGTTCCTCGCACGATCGTCCGCTGAGCGCTGGGCGGCGGGGCACGGCGCCACTGGTGGCCGCGAGGGTTCGGACAGGCCGGACACAGCACACCGCTACGGGTGCTCCTGGCCCTGGAAGCGGCCCTCGTAACGCGCGCGGCCGGTGCACTCCTCCAGGATGATCTGGCAAATAGCCGTCCCCGGGTGGATCGCGAGCGGGATCGGCCCGGCGTTGTTCATCTCCAGCACCTGGCGAGTGCGGACGATTCCTGGCTGCATGAAGTTGGCGGTCACGTGCACCATCAGGCCGACCCGCGCGAAACGGCTCCGGCCCTGGATCCAGCCACAGATGTAGTCCGGCAGCGTGATCCGTTCCTCGGTGATGCCGAGCACCGCCTGGCCGGGGAGCAAAAGGAAGTAGTCCTCCACCTGCACCAGCTCGGTGACCAGGCGGTGGTCGGCCTCGTCGGTCACGTGGAAGATCTCGCGTGCTGGCCGAAAGACCCGGAACTCCCGGCCCAGGTGCAGGTCGATCGAGGCCGGGCCCACCTGGCGTGGATCGAAGGGCTCGATGCCGATCTCACCGGCCTCGATCAGCCGCATGATCTCCGGACGGGTCAAGATGCCCATGCCTGGCTCCCTTCAGCCGGCGCCACCCTCGATCGGCGGGCGAGCAGCTCGTGGCACTCTGCCGCCGCTTACGAAGCGGCGGTGACCGGCGGCTCCGGCAGGTGCGGCAGTATCCGCTCGCACCAGGCCGCCACCTGGAGCAGGCCCCGATCGTGCCCCTGACGTGCGACGAGCTGGATCGCCAGCGGCAGGCCGTCTGGACTCAGCCCGCTGGGCAGACTGATGCTCGGCGTGCGGCAGAGCGTCCAGACGGCCTGGAAGGAGCGGTCGCCGGTGGTCTCGCGCCCCGGCGCTGGCGCGGGCACCGTGGGCAGGAGGGCAGCGTCAGCCTGACCGAGAAACTTGTCGATCACGCGGGCTAGCCGCGCGCGCAGCCGGCGAGCGTGTAGCTCCAGCGCCGCAGGGACGAGCAGGCCGGTCTCAGCCGCCGCGCGCAGGCGCGGGCCGTAGTGCTCGCGGTAGCGGGCCAGGTTCTCGCGGTGGACAGCGGCCGCTTCGGTCGTCATCAGCACGTGGTGCACGGCGAGCAGCAGGTCGAGGTCGACCGGAAGCCGCCGCTCCTCGACCGTGGCACCGGCATCGGAGAGAGCCTGTACCACGTGCTGCAGGTTGGCGCGCACGGCCGGTTCGGAGCGGTCGAGGAAATCAGTGAGGAGCAGCAGGCGGGGTGGCTGGGGCTGGAAGGAGAAATCGGCACGCTGCTCGAGAAGCGCGATGTAGGTCAGGGCCGCGTCCTGAGCAGTGCAGGCGATCAGCCCCAGGTGGTCAAGCGACCAGGCGAGCGGGATGACGCCACTGGTCGTGAACCAGCCGTAGCTGGGCTTGAAGCCGACCGCGCCGCAGTAGGCAGCCGGCCGGAGCACCGAACCGGCAGTCTGGGTACCGATCGCCAGAGGTACCATGCGCGCGGCGACCGCCGCGCCGGAGCCGGAGCTGGAGCCACCCGGCGTCCGCTCAGGGTTCCATGGGTTTGCAGTCGGCGCCGGGTCGGCGAAGGCGAACTGGGTGGTGTGGGTCTTGCCGAGGATCACCGCCCCGAGCGCCCGCAGCCGGGCGACGATCGGCGCGTCCTCCCGGGCGATGCGGCTCCGAAACGGCCTGAAGCCGGCGACCGTCGGCATCCCGGCCACGTCGACGATGTCCTTCACCCCCATCGGCACGCCGTGCAGGGGGAGCAGGGTGCCCTCGTCAGCCAGCCGGTCGAGCCGCTCGGCCTCGCGCCGGCTCGCATCCGGGTCGAGGAAGGCCCAGGCCTGCAGCCTCGGCTCCAGACGCTCGATCCGCTCGAGACAGGTGGCGACGATCTCCGAGGCGCGCAGCCGCCGCTCCTTGATCTGGCTCACCAGCCCGCAGATGGAGAAAGCCGGTTGCTCGCTCACGCGCTCTCCTCTCCAGGCACTCCGCGCAGATCCGGGGCAGCTTCCCACAGATCCAGCCCCTCCTCGCTCAGGCGCTCGAGCGCCTCCGCCATCCGCGCGATCTCTGTCTCCAACTCGCGGGCGCGCTCCGGTCCGTAGAGCGCCGCGGCGAAGGTCTCAAGCACCTGGCGCCAGGGACGTTGCTCCGCGTGATGCATCTCGTGACTCATACCTCGCCTCTCCGGCCTCGTCGCCGCTCGCCTGGTGCGCCAAGTGTGACCGCGCGCGTCGACGCGGTCAAGCGGAAGACGCGGGCTGCTCACGCGTCTAACGACGAGGAGCGATGGGCTGGTCGCCTCCCGCTAACAGACGCTATAGTAGCGATACGATAGTATGGCGTTTCGTCGACGGGAGGTGGCCGATGGCTGAAGTCCAGATCACGGTGACGCGGAATGGCCCGTACCACGTGAAGGGGCCGGTCAAGCTGGTCGACCACCACGGAAACGAGATCCCCTACGAGGGGGACGAGATCTGGCTCTGCCGCTGCGGCGGCTCGCAGACCAAGCCGTTCTGCGATGGCACGCACCGGAAGATCGGCTTCCAGGGTGCCATCGTCGTGCCGGTCAAGGCTGCGGGCGAGTCGTCGTAGCCGGCCACCCCGGCGCGTCGAGCGATATCAGCCGTCGAGAGCAGGCAGAGGCGGGCACGACGTGCTCCCCTGCCGTACCGGGAGGATCGGATGACGGCCCCAGAAGGCTACGTCGCGGTCAAGCGCTACGACGAGATCCCGGAGGGAGGGATCGTCCCCTTCGAGGTCAATGGCGACGAGCGTATCCTGGTGAAGCTTGAGGGAAAGATCTACGCCCTCAGCGGGATCTGCACGCACGAGTACGCGGAGCTGGCCGAGGGCGACCTCGAAGACCATGTCATTTACTGCCCGCTGCACGGCTCCGGCTTCGACCTGGAGACGGGCAGGGTCACCGCGCTGCCGGCCACCCAGCCGCTACCGGTCTACGACGTCCGGATCGTGGACGGCGTGGTCTACGTCTCGCGCGAGCCGCGGCAGGGGTGAGCGATGGCCGGCCGGCGCTCCTGCGTCATCCTCGGAGGCGGAGTGGCGGCCTACGGCGCCGCCGAGGCGCTGCGGGCCGCCGGCTGCGACGGCTCGGTGACGCTGGTCAGTGCCGAGCCGGTCGTCCCCTACGACCGCACGACGCTCTCTAAGGCCTTCCTCCAGGGGCAGAAGACCGTCGAGGAGATCCTCTTCAAGCCCGCCGAGCACTACCAGGAGCTGGGGATCGAGCTCCGGCTGGGGCAGCGGGCCAGCGCGGTCGACTTCGATCGCCGCGAGCTGGTGCTCGAGCCGGGCGAGCGGCTGCCGTTCGACACGCTCCTGATCGCCACCGGGGCCGAGCCGGTTCGGCTGCGCCTGCCGGGGTTCGACCTGCCCGGCGTGCGCTACCTGCGCTCGCTGGCCGACGCGCAGGCGCTGCGAGAGGACCTCTCGCGGGCCGATCGCGTGCTGGTGGTCGGCTGCGGGTTCATCGGCGCCGAGGTGGCGGCCAGTGCCCGCACGCTGGGCAAACAGGTGACCGTGGTCGACCCGCTGCCGGTGCCGCTGGCCGGGCCGCTGGGCCAGGAGGTAGGGTCGATCCTAGCCGAAGTGCATCGACGACACGGGGTGGAGCTGCGCCTGGGGCAGCGAGTGGCTGAGCTGCGCGGGCACCGGCGGGCCGAGGAGGCCGTGCTGGAGAGCGGCGAACGGATCGCCTGTGACCTGGTGGTGGTCGGGGTGGGCGTGCGGCCGGCCGTGGCGCTGTTTCAGGACAGCGGACTCCCGATCGAGGACGGTATCCTGGTCGACGAGTACTGCGCAACCGGCATCCCTGGCGTCTACGCCGCTGGCGACGTCGCCAACTGGTGGCATCCGGGAATCGGCCGGCGGCTGCGGGTGGAGCACTTCGACAACGCGGCGCAGCAGGGCGCGGCGGCGGCGCGGGCCATCGCTGGCGATCCCCAGCCCTACGCCCCCGTGCCCTACTTCTGGTCGGATCAGTACGACCTGAACCTCCAGTATGCCGGCTATCCCGGGCCATGGGATCAGGTCGTCCTGCGCGGCGATTCGGCGGCGCCGTCGGTCACCGCCTTCTACCTGCGGCAGGGGGTGGTGGAGGCAGTGGTGACCATCAACCGGCCGCGGGAGTTGCGCCCCGGGCGGCGGCTGGTCGAGGCGCGGGCGCGGGTCGACCCGGCGGTGCTGGCCGACCCCTCGACCGACCTGCGCGCGCTGGCGCAGTCGGTGCGCCAGGCGGAGTGAGCCCGGCGCGAGTACCTGCCGCACAAATTGGCCCCTCTGGAACCGCTCTCCGAGCACGCAGTCGGCCTTGAGCGAGTGCCGGCCAGCCTCCGCAACGGGAGCTAGGACGACGCTACGCTCGGGCCGAGGCCTGGCAGTACACCTTCAGCTATCCCCAGCTCCTGGGCACCGCGCAGACCGGCGAGCCGCAGCACGGCGCCCGCGACCGGTTCGGCCGCAAGCCGTGCGAGGTCTCAGGCTCCTGATCGCTGCCCCCGGGCTTCCCCCTCACCCCGGCATTGCCACCCCCAGTGAGAGCTGAATCGCGAGCACTCGACGCCAGGCTACAGCCCCGCGCTCACCCGCCAACGCCGGCTGAAAGCCGGCTTGAAGCGACCAGCCCGCTTCAGCGGGCCTGGAGACTGAGCCCGGGGCTTCGAGCTTCGGGCCAGCCCGCTAGGACGGTAGCAGTATGCGCACTGGTACCGACCGGCCGGGGCAGGATCGAACGAGGAGAATGTGATCGACTCTCAGCGCGCCGGATGGCGAAGGGTTCCAGCGCGCAGCAGACCCCTGGGTGAAGGCAGGAGGGGGTGCACGCCTGCACCTGTTCTCGTGTCGGGGCGACCGGCCGGTCGCCCCGACCGCTGGACAGGCCGAGGTATCACCTGCCGGCCACGGGCGATGTGCCTGGTAGATGGCCGGAATGCGCCGCGAGCGCGGGAGAGGCAGGTGCGTCCGTGGCGGGCAGTGCGGGCCAGCGGCCTGGCATCGGCCCGCAGTGCGGGTCACCGGCTCACGCCGGTATCGAGCGGTACCAGCGTGCCGCCGCACCACTCGTAGAAGGCGCGCCCGGGGTACTGCTCGGCCAGCAGCCGGTTCCGGAAATCACCCAGGTCGAGCGCGTAGACGACGCGACCGTCGAGCAGCGGCGAGTTCTGGGCGAAGAACGGGGCATAGTCGGTCCAGCGCTCGGCGCTGACGAAGACGACCGCATTGTCCAGCCGGGCGGCTTCGACAGCGCGCAGGCCGTCGGCGGTGACCCCATACCAGCCCCGGTAGCCGACGAACCAGCGCGGCGCGGTGTAGAAGAGCCCGTAGCCGATCAAGAGCCCGAGGAGGGCAACCGGGATTCCCGCGCCCAGCAAGTCCCCGAACCGGGCGTTTCTGATGGCACGCCGGGCTGCGCGGTGGAACCAGCCGCCTGCCTGGCGCAGGCCGCGGGCAGCCAGCAGCGCCAGCGCGCCGGTGGCCTCGAAGTAGTAGCGGGGGCCGTACATCTGGCCGCCGGCCCAGTACGCGAGGTGCACGGCGATCAGGCCGAGCGCCAGCCCGCCGAGCGCTAGATCCCAGATGAGCGCCTCGCCCGCCCCGGGCCGCTCGCCGCCCGCGCCGACCCGCCCGATACCCTGGAGGCCGCGAGCGAGCGCGACCAGCACGGCCAGAACCGCCGGAGCGAGGCTCAGCCGAAATGGCCAGCCGAAGAGGTAGATCTCCAGCTCCTTCAGATTGAGCCGGGTGTTGAGCCATCCTTTCCAAAGCGTGTGGCCGCCGTCGGGGCCGATGCCGGCCCCGAAGCCGATCCGGTCGAACGGCCACCAGAGCTGGTAGGCGAAGAGCAGCGGGTGCCCGGTGGTCAGCCAGTTGTAGCCGAGCAGCAGCCCGCCGAAGGCCAGCGTCGCCGCCGCCACCGGGCCGTAGACCCGCAGGCGAGCCGGGTTCCGGAGAGCTTCGAGGCCGGCCCATAGTGCGAACGGCACGCCCACCCCTACCGCGGTCAGCGGCCGGCTGAGCAGCAGCATCCCCAGCGCCGCCCCGGCGGCGAGTCCGAGGGCTGTCGAGCCGCGCCGCCGCGCCGCCTCGAACCCCGCGAGGAAGAGGAGCGTCCAGACGAGGCAGACCACGTGCGAGAGGAAGCTCCCGGCCTGGATCAGCAGGAAGGGCGAGGTGGCCAGCAGCAGCGCCGCCAGCAGCCCCGTCGCGGCGCCGTAGACCCGGCGACCGAGCCCGTAGACCAGCGCCACCGCCAGCCCAGCGGCGAGCGGGTTGACCAGCCAGGGCTGGCCAGCCAGCACGCCCAGCGCCAGAACCAGCGGGTAGCCGGGCGGGTACTTGCCGAACCACTCGCCGTCCCGCACGATGACGAACGGGATGGAGAAGAACTCCGGCAGGGCCGGCGCTGGCGCCACCAGCATGCCGGTCGCATAGGTGCGCGCCTGGAACAGGAAGGCCACCTCGTCCTCGACGTGCGGCAGCCGCTCGAAGATGGCCGTCGCGACCCAGGCGGCGGCGAGCGTGGCCCAGAGGCAGAGCCCGGCTACGAGCAGGCCGGGCCGGGCGACCGCGCTCGCCGGGCGGGCTACCGGCTCGGCGAGGGGCTGGCGTCGAGCAGGCATCACGGCATGTACTCCGCGTGACCCTCCTCCAGATCGATCGAGCCAATTGTGCCCGCCCGTACTACCTCCCGCACGGGGAGCTCGTCGCTCCCCGTCGTAGTGTCGTGCGTGCACCTCGCTGATCCTCTCAGGCCAGCAGTACAATTAGATACCTGGTCTGGAGGGCCCGCGAGGCGAAGAGGGCGCAGCGCGCCGCGATTGAGGGGAGCTCGGAGCCGTGCCGTACGAGTACCTGGAGCATCAGGCAGACATCGGGCTCGAAGCAACCGGCGCCACATTGGAAGAGGCGCTTCGTGATGGGGTAACCGGGCTGCTCAACCTGCTGGTCGACGTGGAGACGGTCGAGCCGCGGGAGGAAGTGGCGGTGCAGGCGAGCGCCGAGGATGCCGGTGCCCTCTTCGTCTCCTTGCTGAACGCCGTGCTCGCGACGATCGACCTGCGCGGTATGTTTTTCCGCGAGTTCCGCATCACCCGTGCTGAGCAGGTAAATGGGCGCTGGATTGCCGAAGGCGTGCTCACGGGCGAGCCGATCGACCTCAGCCGTCACGCGGTCGAGATCGAGGTCAAGGCCGCGACGTACGGCGGTTTCCTGGCCGAGCAGACCGATCGGGGCTGGCGCTTCCGCTGCATCCTCGACATTTAGCCGTCCGGAACCGGAGCACCAGCCGGGTCTGAAGGCATCCGTCGTAACCTGGGAGGGATGCTGCTATGAGCGTCAAGGCACAAGTGCGCAAGATCCACGACTACCTCTACGAGATCCCCCCACAGGGACGCATGCGCGTGCCGGCCCGCCTCTTCGTCGATGAACGGGCGCTACGCGAGCTCACCGAGCAGAGCAGCCAGGAGTGGAACGCGCTCGAGCAGCTCAAGAACGTCGCCACGCTCCCGGGCATCCAGAAAGCGGCGATGGCGATGGCTGATATCCACCCCGGCTACGGCTTCCCGATCGGCGGGGTCGCAGCGTTCGACCCGAAGGAAGGGGTCATCAGTGTCGCCGGGGTGGGCTTCGACATCAACTGCGGCGTGCGCTGCCTGCGAACCACGCTCTTCCGTAAGGACTTGGAAGGGAAGGAAGAGAGGCTCGCCGACACGATGTACCAGGTCATCCCGGCCGGGCTGGGCAGCACCGGGGAGCTGAAGCTCAGCACCAAGGAGATCGATCGGGTGCTGCGTGAGGGAGCGCACTACGCTGTCGGCCTCGGCTACGGCCGCGAGGACGACCTGACCTACATCGAGGAGACCGGTCGCCTGCCGGATGCCGATCCCACGGTCGTCAGCAACACGGCCAAGCAGCGGCAGCTCGCGCAGGTCGGCACGCTCGGCTCGGGTAACCACTACGTCGAGGTACAGGTGGTCGACCAGGTCTACGATGCCAAGGCTGCCGAGGCCTACGGGCTCGAGCTGGGGCAGATCGTCATCATGCTCCACACCGGTAGCCGGGCGCTCGGCCACCAGATCGGTACCGACTACCTGCCCTTCCTCGACAAGGCGACCAAGAAGTACGGCATCGAGGTGCCCGATCGCGAGCTGGTCTGCGCGCCGATCGAGAGCCCCGAGGGCCGCCAGTACTACCGCGCGGTCATGGCCGGCGCCAACTGCGCCTTCGCGAACCGGCAAGTGCTGGCCCACCTGGTGCGCCAAGCCTTCTGGAAGGCGCTGCAGGTGCCCGACACCGCCATCGAGACGCTGTACGAGGTCGCACACAATACCGTGAAGTTCGAAGTGCACGAGGTGGACGGCGAGCGCAAGCGGTTGCTCGTCCACCGCAAGGGCTCGACCCGCGCGTTCGGCCCGGGCCGGCCGGAGCTGCCGGAACGGTACCGGGCGGTCGGCCAGCCGGTGCTGGTCGGCGGCACCATGGGTACGGCGAGCTACATCCTGCGCGGTACCGAACTGGGAATGCGGGAGACGTTCGGCACCGCGCTGCACGGCGCCGGGCGGGCGAAGTCGCGCCGGGCCGCTAAGAAGGCCTACCCGGCCGACGAGATCGTGCGCCGGCTGCGCGAGCAGGGGATCATCGTCCGCGCTCACGGCAAGGCCTCGATCAGCGAGGAGGCGCCGGGAGCCTACAAGGACGTCGATCATGTGGTCGACGTGATGTGCAATGCGGGGATCGTCGCTCGCGTGGCACGGCTGCGGCCGATCATCTGCCTGAAGGGCTAGTCTGGCTGCCCTCGCTCGCAACGACGGGGGTTCCCCTTTCCCGGTTGCTCGGGAAGGGATTGAGGACGTCTGTACTCCACACTTTGGTAACCCGCATTACAGCCGCGGCCCGCCTCTCCTACGATAACGAGGCGGGCTTTGCTTCGGTACGCCGGCCCGGCTAGGCTACGAGGGTCAGCAGGCGATCGAGGAGAGGAGGCCACGCGATGGCCGCAAGAGGCGAAATGCTGGAGCCGGAGGCGCGGGACCGGAGCGATACCGAACGGGTAGGGCCGGCCTTCCTGTTCGACCTCGACGGCACGCTGGTCGACTCGGTCTACCAGCACGTGCTCGCCTGGCGAGAGGCGCTGGAGTCGGCCGGGATCGAGCTGGCAGTCTGGCGCATCCACCGGCGGATCGGCATGAGTGGCGGCCTCTTCCTGAGCGCGCTCTTGCGCGAGACCGGCCGGCCGGTCACCCCGGAGGAGGTCGAGCGTATCCAGCGCCTCCACACCGAGGCGTACGCCCGCCAGGTGGGGCAAGTGCGCCCGCTGCCCGGCGCCCGCGAACTGCTCGCCTACCTGACCGAGCTCGGCGTGCCCTGGGCGATCGCCACCAGCGGGCGGATGGAGAGCGCGCGCCTCACCCTGGAACTCCTCGAGGTGGGGCCGGACGTACCGGTGGTCACGCGCGACCAGGTGCGACACGCCAAGCCCGACCCCGACCTGTTCCTGGCCGCGGCCGAGCGTCTCGGAGTGCCCATCACCGAGGCTGTAGTCGTTGGCGACAGCATCTGGGACATGCTGGCCGCGCGCCGGGCCAGGGCGCTGGGCGTGGGCCTGTTGTCCGGCGGCTACGGCCAGGCGGAGCTGGAAGTCGCGGGCGCCTACCGGGTCTACCAGGATCCAGCCGACCTGCTGCGGCATCTGGACGAGGTCGGCGTACGCGCGTTCACCTACTAGTCCTAGGCGGTCTCACTCTTTCCGCTCGAGCCATCCGACCGGCACGAGGAGGAGTGGGATCGCTACCCGCGCCAGGAGGCGGCCAGCGGTACTCCCGCTCAGCCAGCCCTCCAGGCCAGCCCGCCCATGCGTCACCATGACGAGGAGGTCTACCTGCTGTGCAAGCGCCAGCAGCTCCTCGACCGTCTCTCCGCGCTGCACGAGTACGGTGACGGTGATCCCGGGCGGAGCGTTCGCCGCGAGCTGGCTGAGCGCGGAGCGAGCCTCCTCCTCCTCGAGTTCCAGCAGTGCGGCCGAAGCCATGGGGAGGAACACCGCTGGCGGGCTCTCGAGGAGGCTGATCGTGCCCAGGGCAGGCACGATCCGTGCGAGCACGACCTCCGCGCCGGTGCATCCGGCCAGTTTCCACACCAGCGGCAGCACTTGCTGGCTCGATGGATCGCCCGAGAGCGGAACTAACACTCTGCGACAGCCTGGGGCAGTCCAGGGCGTCCCCGCTTCTCCCGAACGCCGGTGCGTCCGCCGGGAGCGCAGCACCAGGATCGGCCGCTCGGCTCGCTGCAGCACCTGCTGAGCGATACGGCCGAAGAGCACCCCTCGAAGTCCGCCGCTGCCGTGCGTCGTCATCGCGATCAGGTCGGCCGCGAAGGCAGCCGCCTGCTGGGCGATACAGTCGGCGACGGGTTGCTGGTCAGCAGTGACGACCTCGCGTCGAACCGCGAGGCCGAGTTCGCCCAGCCGCGCGGCCAACGCCTCGAGGTACTCCGTGGCCTCGGCCAGGCTGCGCAGGTGCGGCTCGCCGTGCACCTCTCCCGGTGGCTCACGCTCGAGCACGTGCAGCAAAACGATCTCCCCGCCACAGGCTCGCGCCAGCGTGACCACGGCGGGCACGATCGCCTCGGCCAGGCGCGAGCCGTCGAGTGGCACCAGGATCCGCCGGAAAAGTGGTGCGCTCATGAGTTATCTCCCGGTGAAGGTCGTCCAGAGCAAGAACAGGTTCAGGGCGATGATGAGCCCGGCCAGCGCCCAGGCGACTGCGGTGGTCAGGCGCCGGTTGACCAGTGACCCCATCAGGCTGGGGCGGGCGGTGAAGAGGATGAGTGGCACCAGTGCGAACGGGATGCCGAAGCTCAGCACCACCTGGCTGAGGACGAGCGTCTCGGTCGGATCGAGGCCCAGCCCGATCACCACCAGCGCCGGCAGCATCGTCACGCCCCGGCGCAGCCAGACCGGGATCTGCCGGCGGAGAAAGCCCTGCATCACGACCTGGCCGGCCAGCGTACCGACTGTCGAGGACGAGAGCCCCGATGCCAGGAGCGACAGCGCGAAGGCGCCGCTGGCGAGCGAGCCGAGCAACGGCTCGAGCGTCCGGTACGCCTCCTCGATCGTCGCCACGTGACCGAGTCCGCGGGCGTGGAAGGTGGAAGCGGCCATGATCAGCATCGCCGCATTGACCAGCCCGGCGATCCCCATCGCCAGCACCACGTCGAGCGTCTCGAAGCGGACGATCCGTTTGGCGTCCTCCGGCGTACGGGGCACGATGCGATGTTGGGTCAGCGCCGAGTGCAGGTAGATGACGTGTGGCATCACCGTCGCGCCCAGAATCCCGGTCGCGAGCAGCACGCTTTCCGGCCCAGCGAAGCGTGGGATCAGCAGGTGAGCGCCCACCGCCGTCCAGTCCGGTCGTTCCAGCACCGTCTCCACCAGGTAGCTGCCAGCGATGACGCCGACCATCGCGGTGATGACCGCCTCGATCGGCCGGTGGCCGTACCGTTCGAGCGCCAGGATCACGTAGGTCACGACCCCGGTGAGCAGTGCGGCAGGGAACAACGGCAGGTTGAACAAGAGGTAGAAGCCGAGCGCCGCGCCGAGAAACTCGGCCAGGTCGGTCGCCATCGCCACCAGTTCGGCGATCACCCACATGCCCCAGGTCACTGGGCGGGGAAACTGCTCGCGGCAGAGCTCGGCCAGGTTGCGACCGGTCGCGATGCCGAGCTTGGCCGAGAGCGACTGGACGAGCATGGCCGCGAGGTTCGCGGCGAGGATAACCCAGACGAGCGTATAGCCGAAGCGCGCCCCGCTCTCGATGTTGGTCGCGTAGTTGCCTGGGTCGATGTACGCGACGCTGGCGACGAAGGCCGGCCCCAGGTACGGCAGCACGCGCCGCACGGAGAGCCGCCCGAGCCTACGAGCATCGCTGGCGACGATGGCTGCTCGGTGCTCGGACGACGGGAGCTGGGCCTCGCCGGGAGAGCTGTCGTCCATCGGGCCTCCTGGATCCCCCGCGTTCCTTACCCCTCCCCGTCACAGAGCCAGTCGTCGGGCCCGCCGGGCCGCTGGGGCAACCATCAGGTGCCGCCGCTGGGGGAGCTGAGCTCGTAGCCTTCACCGCGGCGGGGCAGCACGAGAGCCAGGAGCCTGCCCTGCTCATCGAGTTCCAGCGCCAGCCGAACCTGTACCGACCGCGCCTGCCGGCTCGCCTGCGCCACACGCTCGGGGGCCAGCCGCAGGTAGGCGCTCCCGGCGCCGAGACTCAGCCAGCCACCCGTCCAGAGGCGGTCGTGCCAGGCCTGGAGCGCCCGCTGGAGGTCGAGGCCGGGCGCTGCGCTGATCTCGATCCCCAGTAGCCGCCCATGCTCGCCGAGATCGAGGACGCCGATCCCCTCGACCGTGCGCGCGACCCGGCACGGCTGAGAGTCGAACGCGAAGCGCAAGGCATTTTCTCGTGGCCAATAAGTCAGGCGCACAGCATGCTCCTGGCGGAGCCGGCTCATGCTCTAAGCCTAGCACCGGGAGCAGCAAGGCGCCCGCGGGTCTTGCGCCAGGTTCCGTCACTCCCGTCGATGGCCCTCACCCTACCCTTCGCACCCTTTTCCTCGAGTCGGCGAATGTGCTGCTCCGCGGCTCCTGCCGACCGGAGCTCCCTCTCCCGAACGTTCGGGGGAGGGGGGAAGGGGGTGAGGGCAAATCAGCCACTACCGCCTGCTACAACTCGGGCAGGCGGAGCATGACCCGGGCCGTGTGCTTGACCCCGGCCACGAAGTCGCTCAGCCGGATATGCTCGTTGGGCGCGTGCGCCCGCGAGTCGGGGTAGCCGATCCCGGCGTTGGCGATGGGTACCCGCAGCACGCGCACGAACGGATCCATTGGGCCAGAGCCACCGCTCATCGGATGGATCACCGGCTCCTTGCCGTAGACCTCGCGGGCAACTTCAGCCACCATCTTGACGAAGGGATGGTCGGGATCCACGCGCGCCGCCGGGTAGGCGCCGTGCTCGATGGCCTCGATATCGCCGAATCCCTGCTCCTCGAGGTGCCGGCGCAATTTGACCCGCAGGTCGTCCGGCCGCTGCTCCGGCACCAGCCGGAAGTCGACCTTGGCCATCGCCTCGGCCGGGAGCACCGTCTTCGATCCGGGGCCCTGGTAGCCGGAGGCGAGGCCGGAGATGGTGCAGGTCGGCTCGAAGATCTGCCGGCGCTTCAGCTCCAGCCCGCTCGCGCCCAGCAGGAACTCGCGGATGCCGTAGGTCTGCTTCAGTTCCTCATCCTGCTCGGGCGCGGCCGCCAGCAGCTCCAGGTCACGCGGCGAGGGCGGGCGCACGTCGTCGTACCAGCCCGGGATGCGGATGCGCTCGTCCGGCCCCTTCAGCGTGCTGAGGGCCCAGACCAGCCGCCAGGCGGCGTTAGGGAAGATCGAGCCGCCCTGGCCGGAGTGCGCGTCCCGGCTCATGCAGCGGGCTCGGAGTTCGACATAAAAATCCCCGCGCATCCCCAGGTACATCTGCGGGCGCCCCTCGTAGTCGACTCGCCCCGACTCCCAGAGGCAAGCATCGGCCCGGAGCCGGTCGGCGTTGGCCTCGATGAAGGCGGGCAGGCTAACCGAGCCGATCTCCTCCTCGCCCTCGATCAGGAAGGTGATGGAGCAGGGCAGCTCGCCGTGCACGGCGCGGAGCGCGGCGATGGCGGCCAGCCGGCAGACGATGTGGCCCTTGTCGTCGGCGACCCCGCGGGCGTACAGCTTGCCGTCGCGCAGCGTCGCCTCGAAGGGCGGAGAATCCCAGAGCTCGAACGGCTCGGCCGGTTGCACGTCGTAGTGGTTGTAGCAGAGCAGGGTGCGCGGGCTGGCTCCTTCGACCCGGCCGTAGACGACCGGGAAGCCGCTGGTGGGCAGCACCTCGGCCCGAATACCGTACTTCTCGAGCAGGTCGCGGACGGCGCTGGCCGTCTCGTCGATCGCCCTCGCCTGCGCCGAGACGGTCGGCAGCGCGCACAGGGCGGCGAGGTCGTCCATGAACGCCTGCAGGTTGTCTTCGATATAGCGGTCGAGCTTTGCCAGCCGGCTGTCTCCACTCACTCCCGACGTTCCTTTCCCTGAACCTCCGAGCAACCCCGGCCAGGATATACCCCATCGTCCAGTCGGGGAAGAGCGCGGTGCGCTCAGCGACCAGGCCCGGCGGAGCGATTACACTAGAAGTCGGGTAATCGCCCAGGGCGGCCTCGACAGATGGGAGCGCGCCGTGCTGCCGACCCACCGCTTCGTCCGCAGCTATCGCGGGCACGAGATCTACCTGCGCGAGCCAGGCTTCGAGTTCACGCCGGTGATGCTGGGCAAGGTCGCGTCCTACCTGGTGCGCTGGGAGGGCGGGCTGGCGGCCGTCGCCTTCATGTACCCGCTGCTCGCGCCGCTGGAAGAGCCGGGCCTCAGCGAGGAGCGGCTGCTCGAGCGCGCGCTCGAGATGGTCACGCGCCTGATCGACGAAGACCGGCTCCCGAACCGGAGCGAGCTCACGTTCGAGTACCGTGGCGGCGCATTCGTCGAGGTGAGCGACCCGCGCTGGTGGGTGAAGGTGCTCTGGTAGACACGGAACCGGCATACTCCCTTCATTGCCCGGGCTCGAGCCGCCACCAGGGGCCGAGATTACGAGGGCAGGGGAGCGGTAAGGACGGGCATTGGATGACCGGCTGGTACGAGCGAGCAATCTACCCAGCACTCGTCCGGCTCGACCCGGAACGAGCGCACTGGCTGGCGCTGCGCGGGCTGTCGGCGCTCGATCGGCTTCCCGGTGGCCAGTGGCTGCTGCGCCAGCTCTGCGACTCGCCGGTAGATGACCGGCTGGCCGTCGACTGCCTGGGTCGCCGGTTCCCGAACCCGCTGGGGCTGGCGGCCGGCTTCGACAAGGACGCCGAAGCCGTCGGCGCGCTCCTTGCGCTCGGCTTCGGCTTCGTCGAGGTTGGCACGGTGACGCCGCGCCCGCAGCCGGGCAACCCGCGGCCACGGCTCTGGCGCCTGCCAGGGGAGCGCGCGCTGGTGAACGCGCTCGGCTTCCCCAGCACTGGCATGGCGGCCGTGCGGGCCCGACTGGCCGGCCGGCAGTTTCCCGGGGTGGTCGGGATCAACCTGGGCAAGAACCGCGAGACGCCCCTGGAACGCGCGGCCGAGGACTACCTGGCAGTGTTGGCCACGCTCTGGGACGTGGCCGACTACCTCGTCGTCAACGTCAGCTCGCCGAACACCCCAGGCCTGCGCGAGCTTCAGGCCCGCTCAGCGCTGGTCGAACTCTTGCGAGCACTCGGCGAGGAAAACCGGCGCCTCGCGCGCCTGCACCGGCTGCGCCCGCGGCCGCTGCTCGTCAAGCTCGCGCCCGACCTGGACATAGCCGATGCTGGCCACATGGCCAGCGATGCGGCGGCGCTCGAGGGCGGCGCCGACGGGCTGGTGGTCGCCAACACCAGTACTGACCGCAGCCTGCTGTGCCGGCCGCTACCCGGCTTCCCCGGTGGCATCAGCGGTCGACCGCTGCGGGCACGTGCCACGGCTCTCACCCGCGAGGCATACCGGCGCGCTGGCGGCCACCTGGTCATCGTCGGGGTAGGGGGGATCAGCTCAGCCGAGGACGCGATCGAGCGGCTACGGGCTGGCGCCAGCCTGGTACAGCTCTACACCGCGTTCGTCTACGAGGGGCCGGGCCTACCGGCCCGCATCCTGCGCGGCTTGCTGGCCTACCTGGAGCGGGAGGGACTGCGCTCCGTCGAGCAGCTCGTCGGTGTCGACGCCTGAGGAGTATGATCGTCGCTGACCACAGCACGGCGGGTATCGAGGCCCCGAGAGGAGAACAGCGGCGGACAGGCGTCGAGCGCTCTCAGGCCATGCCCTCCCTGCCCGCGGTCTCCAACGGGGATGTCGGTGACAGCGGCGTAGCGAACGGAGAGGAGGCCCAGGATGCCACTCTACATCATGCTCAGCACCCTGACCGACGACGGGATGGAGACGCTCCACGAGCACCCGCGGCGGATCAAGGAGGTGAACGAGGAAGTCGAGAAGATGGGCGCGCGGGTGATCGAGCAGTGGGCCGTCCTCGGCCCCTACGACTTCGTGAACCTGGTCGAAGCACCGGACAACCAGACGATCGCGCGGGTGTCGGTCGCGCTGGGGGCCCGGGGTACAGTCAAGCTGATGACGCTGCCGGCGATCCCGATCGACGAGTTCATCGCCAGCCTGGAGGCCGGTGCCGAGGCCGAGAAGGGAGAGGAGGAAGGCGAAGAAGACCAGTAAGGGCATCGCCCTCACTCCAACTCCCGCGTGGCGCGGAGGTGCGGGTACTCGCTCGAGCGCTACTCGACGAGATAGATCTGCTTGGGCGCGGCGGTGTAGCTGTTGTCGGTCGTCAAGTTGATCGTCACATCGCCGTGCAGCTTGATCGTGCGACCGACGACCATGCCGCTCACCACCTGCGAATCGGCCGTGCCGCCGAGGTCGATGTGCGAGCAGGGCGCGTAGACGGCTCCGGTGATCACCATGTCGCCGTTGCCATCGAGCTGCAGCTCCTTGTTGCAGCTCGCCAGCCAGATGACGATGTTCTTCCAGGCGGGGTCGGCGGTGTGCGTCAGCTCGATCCTGGCGTTACCGGGAACGAACAGGCCGTTCGGGCCGCGGAAGTAGAGCAGCACGCCGTTGCCGGTGATCGAGCCGTTTCCGATGACTTCGAGACTACCCTCGAAACAATAGACGCCCGGTAGGAGCGTGATGTTCTGGCGCTTGATATCCTTCGTGTACCGCCCCGGCTCCAGCACGACCGGCGTATTCGGCGGGCCTGGCGGCTCGCTCTTCAGGGGCATGCTGTCGCAGTCCGGAGCGGTGACGCCAGCGAACGGATCCGGGATCTCCCCTTGACCGGCCGCGACATCGCCCTTCACCTCGAAGCCCGTGGGCAGGTTTTCGATATTGCCCATCGCTCCGAGGTTGCCCCAGACGGTGGCCTCCATCGAGCTGCCGCTCCCCGAAAACGTGATGTCGGAGTTCGACCCGATGCTGCCACATCCCTCTGCTGGCGGATTGCACGTGATCGTCAGCGTGTTGTTGCCGTTGAAGTCGATGCCGTTGTAGTCGGGCAGCTTGCCGAGCGCGATCATCGCGTACGGGCTCGTCTCGGGGAGAATTTGGGTGACGGCCCGCGCGCTGACCTCCCAGTCGCCGGTATACAGCACGCCGAGGAAGAGGCGCGGCAGCGCGCGCGTGATCTCCACCCTCACCTGCGTGGCCGTCGCCTCGGCCTCGATCTGAACGCCCGGGTCGGAGGAGTCATACCCGTAGATCTGCTTGGCGTAGGCGAGCGCGCCAGCCTCGACCTGGGCCTTCGTCTTGCCCTGGCTCAAGAGCCGCCCGCCGTAGAGCGCCGAGGCGTCGGCCGCGTTCTGCACGGCGCGGCGCTCGGCCAAAAGGAACCCCGCGTCGATCGCCAGCGCCATGAAGCCGACCAGCACGGTCAGCATCAGCGCGAAGAGCACCATCACCTGCCCTGGCCGGGCAGTGCGAAGGTGGTCGCGAGCGACTCGGTGTGTTTGCAGAGCGACGGTGACTGGCCACATCGGCATTCCTCCCGCGGGCACCGAGCCCGCCGAAACCCTCCTCAGTAATGGATGCGCATCTGGCTCGTAGCCCGTAGCTCGATCGGGCCGGTACCGAAGATCATCCCGACGATCGGCTGGAACTGGTAGGTCACCTGCACCGAGACCACCTGCCCTGGGGCGTTGCCACCGTCGTTCCAGACCGGCGTGACTGTCAGGCCAGCCGGGTCGAGCCCGGCGGTTCGGTCGAGCACGTAGTCGACCACCGCGGCCTCGTCGCCGGGGCCGAGTCGCCCGCCCGGATCCGGGTGCAGCGCGCCGTGGGCGACCATGTACCGGACACCCTCGCGGGCGGCGCTGTTGACCTCGTGGTAGGTGAAGAGCAGCCGTCCACCCTCGATGATCCCGAAGGTGAGCAGGAGGAACGGCAGCGCGACGAGCGCGAACTCGACCAGTGCCTGGCCGGAAACCTGCTGGCGAAACACGCTCCCCCTCCTCCAGCGCTTACAGTGGGCAGGTGAAGCCAGCCGGCACATACTGGATGCGCATCGTCGCCTGGCGCCGGATCGTGAACCCCGGAAAGACCGGGACGAAGAGTGGTTGGAAGTCGTAGCTGACGGTCGCGCGCGCCGCGCAGTCACCGACGGCCGTGGCGGGATCGTCGCGAACCAGCTCGGGGACGACACTCGGGCCGGTCGTACCGTTGAACACGAACGCCAGCGCCTGGCTGTTCAGCTCGGCCAGGGCGGCCGCCCGCATGCCGGCCTCGATCTCGTCTTCCTGGTCGACCGCCGGATCCAGGATCGGCCCGATGGTGCCGTACTGGGCTGCGGCGCGCGCCATGTTGCCCATGACGATCCAGGCGGAGAAAGCGCGCGCGCCATCGACCGCGACCCCGAGCATCAGGACGAGGGTCGTGGCCAGCAGCGCGAACTCGACCAGGGATTGGCCGGGTCGGGAGCGATGGTTGCGGGAGCGTACGTGCACCATAGCGTGGCCGAACCCTGTTCGCGCGCAGGTCTCGCTATCACGCTGCTATGATGGGGAGCCCCCGAGTCCAGGGATAGAGCCAATCTGTCCTATACGGGAATAGGCATGTCGGGCTAGTCTGGGCTCAGAAGCCCAGGAGAGGCATCGGGCATCACCAGGTACCCAAAAGCCAGCGGGCGAGACGCAAGGCACGGGCACGCGAATGGCCTCAGCACCGCCGTTCGAGTGACTTCCTGACGCTCAGCGACCCAGGTCGCGAGCTATTTGATCAAGTAGACGCGGGTAGGATCGGCCGTTCCCTCCGGGTCAGCATCCAGGTTGAGCAGCGCGTCGCCGGTAATAGTGATGTCGCGCGCGATGACGCGCCCGTTCAGCACCGGGGTGTCCTCGGTACCGGCGAGCGTGACGCTCGCGTTGGGCGCGTAGATCGTGCCGATCAGCTCGTTCTCAACGTGGCCGTTCAGGGTAAGGGGCTGAGAATTGGCTATCCAGATCAGGATCTTCTCGTCACAGAGACCGCTGTTCGTCCCAGGAAGTGCATTGCAGGACAATGACGACGCAGCGCCAGCGGCGCGAAGCTGCGCGACGGCGCCACCATCGAGCTTCAACTGGCCTCGGTTACCAGAGAAATAGAGGACAACGCCACCGGCAGGGAGATCCCCAGCCGCGCCGCCAGACGCATACCCAGCGTCGACTGTCCTGATGAATCCGTCCCTGACTGTGACCCGCGCCTCGAAGCAGTACACACCGGGAAGTAAGCTAATCCCCTTATAGGCATAGCCCTTGGAATCGGCATATCGCCCAGGCGTAAGAATTACATAATTCTTGCCCTCAGGATCTTCAGGGTGACTGGGATCCGGGAGAACGGTTCCGGCCGTGCTGCATGCCGGCGGTGTCAGCCCAGCCAGCGGGTCAGGGATCAGCGGGATACCGCCGGAGACATAGTAGTCGTCGTCAACCTGAATTTCGGCATTGCCGTTGTACACGATCTCGTTCACTGCTTGCGCGGTGCCGCCATGGACTTCGACCGTAAGATTCGTTGCGCCGCTCACATGGATACAGTTGTTGGAGCCGATGCTGCCATTATTGATGACGACCGTACCACTGCCCTGGAACCGGATCCCGGTATTCGGCGTGTTGCAGTTGTTCCCCTGGGCGAGCGCGAGCAGCGCGAACGGGCCGGTGTCGGTCGTCAGGCTCGCCACGGCCTCAGCCGAGACCACCCAATCGCCGGTGTACAACGCTCGGATGAAGAACGGCTGGACGTCATGCTCCACAGTGGCGATGACGCGGTTCGGTGCCGGGTACGTCACTGTTATCTCCGTGCTGGGAAACCCGTCAGGATACTCGCCCGAGGGTGCTACCACGGCGAGGGCTCCAGTAGTTGCGTCAGCCTGCGACTTTCCCTGAGCGCGTAGCTTCGCCGCGGCGAGCGCCACCGCGTCGGCGGCGTTCTGTGCCCGGCGCCGCTCGCTGATGAGGTAGCCCGCGTCGATCGCCAGGCCGAGGAAGCCGATGAGCACGACGGCCATGAGCGCGAAGAGCACCATCGTCTGCCCGTCGTGGGCCGGGCGGCGCAGGGCAGCGACGAGGGTCACCACCAGATAACGGCACCTCGACATCCCGGTGAGAAATCGGTCTCGCATGGTTCCCTCCCCTTCGCTGCGCGCAGCCAGGTCAATAATGGATGCGCATCTCGCTGCGGGCCGCCAGCGTGATCGGGTCAGCGCCCAGCACCATCCCGACGATCGGCTCGAACTGGTACCGAACGGTCACCGCCACACGCTTGCCTGGCTCGTTGCTCCCATCGAGCCAGTCCGGCGCAATCTCCAGCGACGCCGGGTCGAGCCCGGCGGTCTTGCTCAGCACGTAGTTCTCGACTTCGGTGGTGTTGCCGGGCGTCAGCGGGTCATCGGCAAAGGCGCCGTGGGCCACCATATACCGGGCGCCTTCCCGGGCGGCGTTCTGGATCTCGTGGTAGGTG
>JADBJL010000081.1 GCA_014874455.1 Thermomicrobiaceae bacterium | reverse complement strand
ACCATCGACGCCGAGGCACGCGACTACATGCCCTACATGTTCAGCCCGTACCACTACGTGGTCGTGGAAGATGTGCCCGCTCTCGCGGTGAAGCTGGCCGAGGTCTACCGGCGCCTCACCGTCCGCTAGCCTTTCTCCCTACCACTCGGTACCGCGAGTGGAGGCCGATAACCGAAACCGACCAAACCGATCTCCTATCCCCGGGTAGGACTTTTCATCTGCGTCGCCTAGGAACCTTGGCGGATATCCCTCTCCCACGACGCCGCCGATTGAACGAGGTGGAGGGTATGCGCCCGGATATCGCGTCGCTGCGGAGAGGACGTCGTCGTGAGTGTGACGAGTAGGTGGTCACGAGCACTGATTACGCTCGTGCTGGCAATCGGGATGGCGCTCGGCGGGGTGGCGCCGCTGGCAGCGGCCGGACAGGCCCAGCAACCAGCTCGCTACATCGTGGTGCTGCGCGACGCGCCGACCACGGCGCAGAGCGACGCAGTCAGAGCCAGAGTCGAAGCACTCGCGCAAGCAGTGTCGGCTCGCCCTCAGCACGTCTTCTCACGCGCTATCCAGGGCTTCTCGGCCGAACTCACTCCCGGCCAGGTACAGGCGCTCCGCGCCAGGGCCGAGGTCGCCGCTGTCGTACCAGACATGCCGACCAGCGTCTCCGGCCAAACGGTGCCGACCGGTGTGCAGCGCATCGGCACCCTGAACAACAGTACGGCAAAGATCGACGGCGTCGACGATCCCCTCTCGGTCGACGTCGCTGTGCTCGATACCGGCATCGATCTCGAGCACCCTGACCTCAACGTCGCTGGCGGGTACGACTGCACCGGCAGCGGCACCTACGACGACCGGCACGGTCACGGCACCCACGTCGCTGGGATCATCGGCGCGCGCGACAACAGCACCGGTGTGGTCGGGGTCGCGCCTGGTGCCCGGCTATGGGCGGTCAAAGTGTTCAACGACCAGGGCAGCGGATACTCGTCCTGGCTGATCTGCGGCATTGACTGGGTCGTCGAGCGCGCGGACACGATCGACGTAGCCAACTTCAGCGGTGGCGCGAGCGGCAGCAATACCGCCAACTGCGGCGGGACTACCGATCCACTGCACCAGGCCGTCTGCCGCCTGGTCAGCGCTGGCGTGCCCTTCGTGGTCGCGGCGGGCAATGACGGGAAGGATGCGAGCAACACCGTCCCGGCTGCCTACCCCGAGACGATCGCTGTCGGCGCCATCGTGGACACCGACGGGCAGCCGGGTGGCCTCGGCTCGAGCACCAGTTACGGCGCTGACGACACGCGGGCCTCGTTCAGCAACTATGGGCCGGTCGTCGACCTCTACGCGCCGGGCGTGCGCATCCTCTCGACCTACCCGGGTGGCGGCACCGCGCTGATGAGCGGCACCAGCATGGCAACGCCTCACGTCGCCGGGGCCGCTGCGCTCTACCTGGCCACGAACCCGAGCGCCTCACCGGATCAGGTACGCTCCTGGCTGGTCAGCAACGGTGAGTCCGGGAGCTGGGGCTCCCAGCCACTGGTCAACGTCGGCTCGTCCAGCCAGACCGCACCGCCCCCAACCGGGGCGCTCCACGACGTCGCGGTCACCGGCATCAGCGCGCCGGGAACCGCCACCGTGGGCAGTTCGGTCACCGTCCAGGTGACGGTGCGCAACGAGGGCAACGTGGCGGAGGCCGTGCAGGTTACCCTGACCGCGAACGGTAGTGCCGTCGGCGCCGCGCAGTCGGTGAACCTGGATTCGGGAGCGACCCGTACCGTGAGCTTCACCTGGTCGCCGACAACTGCCGGAAATGTCACCCTGGTCGGCACCGCGAGCATAGAGGCTACCGATGCCGACGCGAGCGACAACGCGCGGCAGGCGACCGTGACTGTGGCCGCCCAGTCGAGCGAAATCCACGACGTCAGCCTGAGCAACCTTCGGCTTCCGAGTTCCATCCGGCAAGGGCAGCAGGCGAGGGTCTACGTCACCGTGACGAACCGTGGCAACGCGCGTGAGACCGTGACAGTGACGCTCGCTTCGAGCCCGGCAAACCCGGTCGCTGGCACGCCCAGCGTCAGGGTCACGCTCGACCCGGGCCGTTCCAAGACCGTGAGTTTGACCTGGCGTACGAGCACTCAGACGGCGACCGGGTCGTACCAGCTCACCGCGACGGCGACACTGGCGAACGACCGCAACCCGGCCGACAACAGCGTGAGCGGCACGCTTACGGTCATGCAGAAGTCATCGAGCTCGAGCCCGCGCTTCCCGTCACGACGTGTCAGGGGCTAGGCGCGCCGACCACGGTCGCAGCCTGCGACGTGCCTACCGAGGCGGCTCCCCTTGAGCCGCCTCGGTTCTGCCGTCCACTCCCGCATGCGCCTCGACGATGCGGAGGAGCGCGGTGAAGTCGAGCTCGCCCATCCCGCGGGCCATCCCCTCCAGGGCGTGCTGCCGGATCAGGTCGGCCAGCGGCAGCGGCGTGGTGGTCTCGTCGGCCGTCTCCAGCACCAGCCGGATATCCTTGAGGCCGAGCCGGAAACGGAAGGCCGGCTGCTCGAAACGCCGTTCGAGCAGCAGCCCGCAGTAGCTCTCGACCAGCGGCGAGCGGAAGATCGCGTTGAGCACCTCGGCGAAGCGCTCGCGCTCGACTCCCGTCTTCTCTACCAGCACCAGCGACTCGCACAGCGCTTCCATCATGGAGGTCATCACAAAGTTGCCGGCTAGCTTCACCGCGTGCGCCAGGTATGCCGCATCTCCGACCACGAACACCTCGGGCCCGAGGGCCCGGAACAGCGGCCGCACACGCTCGACCGCCTCGACCGGCCCAGCGACCACAACCCGTAGCCCGCCCTGCTCGGCGACCGCCGGCCGGCCGAAGACGGGCGCGGCGACGTACTGCTGGCCGCGCTCCCGGTGAAGTTCGGCCAGTCGCCGGGAGAAGGGGACGCCCAGGGTGCTGGCCGCCACGTGGATCCCGCCCTTCGGCAGGCCGGCGAGCAGGCCGTCAGGGCCCCCGAGGACAGCAAGTGTCGCGGCGTCGTCAGCCAGCATCGTAAAGACGACGCCGGCCCCGGCTGCCTCGGCCGGCGAGGCCGCGCGCTGGGCCCCGTCGGCGACCAGCGCCTCGACGCGCTCGGGCGTCCGGTTCCAGGCCCGCACGCGGTGGCCGGCGCGCAGCAAGTTGCGCGCCATCGGCAGGCCCATATTCCCCAGGCCGACGAACCCGACCTCCATCGCTCGCTCCCTCCCACGACTCATCAGCGACTCACCACATCGCACCAGTCTGCCCTCGTCGCACCCACCTGTCAGCGATCGTGTTGATCCCGATCTCCGAGCACAGGCCTGGCGTCCTCCACTCCGGACGCGAGGAAGCGTGGCCCTGTGCCAGGCGGTCACGCTGGGAGTGCCAGCCGAGGCTGCATTACATTGATAAGCGAAGATGGCTGGTCACCGGCACGCCCTGTACGATTCCTTCGGTTGTGTGCCCGCAAGAAGGGCGAGGTAGCGTGGACTCCCATGCGGTTTCACCCGAGATCGAACACTTCCTTCCCGCTTCCTTGCACGGCCTGAGCTCGGCCGAGGCGACCGAGCGGCTTGCGCGCTACGGCCCCAACGAACCGATCCGTTCTCGTCGCCGCACCGCCTTCGTCTATCTCATCCAGCTCTTGACGAATCCCCTCACGCTCGTCTTGCTGGTCGCCAGTGGTATCGCCGCCATGCTCGGTGAGCTGGTCGATGCCACCCTCATCGTAACCATCGTCACGCTCAGCACCGCGATCAATTTCTGGCAGTTCCACCGCTCGCAGCGCACGCTCGAGCAGCTTCGCGCGGGCATGGTGCCCACGGCGACCGTCCTGCGCGACGGCGTCTGGCAGGAGATCCCCCGTGTCGACGTCGTGCCCGGCGAGATCATCCGGCTGAGCGCTGGCGACCTCGTGCCCGCCGATGCCCGCCTCTTGCAGGCGATCCACCTCTTCGTCCAGCAGGCAAGCCTCACCGGCGAGTCGTTCCCGGTCGAGAAAGTCGCCGACCCGGGTGCGCCGCCGACCAGAGACCCGTCCTCTGCGCACATGGTCTTCCTGGGCTCCTCGGTGATCAGCGGGCTGGGGATCGCCGAGGTCGTCACCACTGGCCCATCGACGCTCTTCGGCTCGCTGGCTGCCTCACTCGCAGCACGCCCGCCGGAGACCGAGTTCGAGCGCGGGCTCCGCCAGTTCAGCTATCTCATCACGCGCACCGTCTTCTTCCTCGTCCTCTTCGTCGTCGCCGTCAACCTGGGCTTCCGTCGTCCAGCGCTGGACTCGCTGCTCTTCGCCGTGGCACTGGCCGTCGGCCTGACCCCCGAGTTCCTGCCGATGATCACGACCATCGCACTCGCACAGGGCGCGCAGCGGATGGCGAAGCGGCGCGCAATGGTGCGGAACTTGCCAGCTATCGAGAACCTGGGCAGCCTCGACGTGCTGTGCACCGATAAGACGGGCACGCTCACCGCCGGCCAGATGCGCCTCGACCGCGCAGTCGATCTTGAGGGTCAACCTGCCCCGCGAGCGCTCTCGCTCGCCTGGTTGAACAGCACCTACCAGAGCGGGCTCCACAACCCGCTCGACGCCGCGATCCTGGAAGCCGGTGCACCGGATCTGCCGGCCGCAACGAAACTGGCTGAGATCCCCTTCGACTTCGAGCGCCGTCGTGTGTCGGTCGCCGTGCAGGTCGGTGACGAGATCGTGCTAGTGACGAAGGGCGCGCCCGAGTCCGTGCTCCCCTGCTGTACTGGACACGAGGCCGGCGGGCAAGTCTGCCCGCTCGACGAGACAGCGCTCGACGTGGCCAGCCGCACGGTCACCGAGCTGAGCCAGGCTGGCTATCGCACGCTCGCGGTGGCGTATCGTCGGCTCGATCGCGACGAGGCGGGCGAGGTCGACGTGGCCAGCGAGCACGACCTCGTGCTAGCCGGTTTCCTCGCCTTCGCCGACCCTCCACTCTCGGACGCAGGCGAGCTGATCCGGACGCTCGCTGAGCAGGGGATACAGACCAAACTCCTCACCGGCGACAACGAACTGGTGGCGACGTCGGTCTGGCGAGCGCTCGGCCTCGAGCCGGAGCGAGTCGTCCTCGGCTCGGATCTCGAGCGGCTGGACGCGCTCGCCCTCGAGCGCGTGGCCGAGGACGCGAACATCTTCGCGCGGGTCAATCCAGCACAGAAGTACCAGCTTGTGCTGGCACTGAAGCGGCGCGGTCACGTCGTGGGCTTCCTCGGCGACGGGATCAACGACGCCCCACCACTCCACGCCGCCGATGTCGGCATCTCGGTCGTCAACGCGGCCGACGTGGCCCGCGAGGCAGCCGACCTCGTGCTGCTCGATCGCCGGCTCTCCACTGTCCACGCCGCCATCGTCGAGGGCCGGCTCGCCTTCGGGAACGTGCTCAAGTTCCTCCTCATGGAAACGAGCTCCAACTTCGGCAACGTCTTCAGCATGGCCGGCGCCGCGGTGTTCCTCCCCTTCCTGCCCATGCTCCCGCACCAGATCCTGCTCAACAACTTTCTCTACGACCTGGCGCAGATCAGCATCCCGAGCGATCACGTCGACCGGGAACTCGCCGCCCGTCCGCGCCAGTGGGACGTGCACTTCATCCGCTCTTTCATGCTGCTGATCGGGCCGATCAGCTCACTGTTCGATTTCCTGACCTTCTTCGCGCTACTCCGGTACTTCAAGGCCTCGGAGACGCTGTTCCACACCGGCTGGTTCGTCGAGTCGCTCGCCACCCAGTGCCTCGTTGTCTTCGTCATCCGTACCGCCCGCGCCCCCTGGCGCAGTCGCCCCAGCCGGAGCCTCGCACTCAACGTGCTGGCCTGCGTCGGGCTCGGGTTCATCCTCCCCTTCTCTCCGCTCGCGCGCCTGCTGGGCTTCGTCCCGCTACCCGCCCCTTATCTCGTCTTCGTGAGCCTGGCGACGCTGGCCTATCTCGCCCTGGTCGAAGGAGCCAAGCGGATCGTGTTTCGCCGCGCCAGGCTCGTATCGAGCTGACACCACCGCTCTGCTCCACGACCGGGTGATGGTATAGTGGTAGACAACGTGCGGCTATACCGAGAGGGATGCTCGATGACTTCGTCACAGGCGGGCGAGGCCTTGCGACAGGCCCAGCAGGCGCTGGCATCGATCGCCGAGCGGGCGCCTCAGTATCTGGAGCTCTCGTCCCGACTGGCCAACGACGCCCGGCTGGCTTCGCGCCACCCCTCGCTGCTCGATGGCCTGGCGATGAACACGGCCCTCTTCCGCTTCGCCCCGGGGGCCGCCGCACTCCTGTTCGCTGCTCGTCGCCTCCTCCGCGTGCTGCGAGTCCTTCAAACTCTCCTGCACGAGGCCCAGCCGGTCGTGATCGACGAGCACCTGGCAGCGGTCGGGCTCACCCGCCAGCAGGTCGACGCCGACATCCAGGCACTCTCCACAGCGATCAGCCAGTTGACAGCCATCGGCACTGAGCGCGCCGGGCAGCTCGCGAGCGAGGGCGCGCGATTGGTCGGGCGGCTGGCCGGCAAAGGCCTGCGCGCCCTGCGCTCCCGCCAGCCTGAAAGCGCCTGATCCGCTACCCGGTACCTACTCCCCGTACCGGGATCTCACTGGTGCCTCCGACCCTACCGTCTCTCGGCTGGTGCGAGTTAACCGACGACCAGTTCGCACGCTCCGAGTGCACGGCTGTGCCCACAGCGCCTGAACCTACCCGATCGGGTAGGTGCTACCTACCCCTGCGGGTGTGGTGAGGATCCCCGAAGTCATCGCATTTTGTGGCTGACGCGACCCGGACGGAGACCCGGGAAGCAGAGAGCAGTGTCCAGGCGCAGGGAGTCGGCCATGAGCAGAGAGGGGCGCCAGAGAAGGCCACCAGATCGCGCAGCCAGCGAAACCCTGCCCGGGGCGACGATGCCCCAACATCGCTTCAGGGCCGCGGCTGTGCCCCCTGTCCAGCAGCCTGGGCCGGCGGTACGTGAGCGCTCGAACGGCGCAGCGGCACCGCGACGCAACGACGTGTCTAGCCACCCACACCAGGATGGGGGAGCGAAGGCGAGCTCGACGGCGCGCTTGGTCGGCGTCCTTGTCGGCGTGCTCCTCGTCGGAGGTCTCGCCGGGCTCTACATCTGGATGACGTTGAACGATGTGCTGGAGGGCCGAGCACACGCGAAACAGCTCTGGCTCGCGCTGGCCGCGCTCGCCGGCCTGCTCGCCCTCCTCGGCTGGTTCAAGAGCTTCCTCGAGTGCTGGCAGGACGGTCAGTAGCGTGGTTCGGACGGGAGGTGCATCGGTGGAGCGCCAGAGACCGGTCAATGTCGAGAGCGTAGCCACCCCTGCAGGCGAGGGTCATTCCCCCGAGACAACCGTGCCAGGGCTCGAGCCCGGTGCAGAGCATCCGCGTGGCAGCCTGTTCCTTCTCCTCGTCTACCTGATCGTCGTCATCGCTATCTGGGGCACGGTGTACCTGACGATGCTGGAGCGAGGCTAGCGATGCACGTCGAACGGTACGAGAAGATCTTCATGGCGCTCACACTCGTCGTGCTCCTGGCTGCGCTGGCAGCGATCGGCGCCGGAGTATTCGCGGCCGGCGTGCACCTGCCATCGGCGGCTGGGCGAATCGACCCGAAGACGATCCGGCAGGCGCCCCCGTTCGATCGGCCGGGAGTGCGCGAGCTGGCGCCGGGCGAGTACGAAGTGGTGCTGATCGCGCGGGCGTGGGCCTTCGAGCCGAACGAAATCCGCGTGCCTCGCGGCTCGACCGTCCGCTTCCGCGTCGCCAGCGCTGACGTGATTCACGGCTTCTTGATCGAGAACACCAACGTGAACGTGATGGTGATCCCCGGGCAGATCGCCGAGGTGACGGCGCGCTTCGAGCGGCCCGGCGAGTACGTGTTCCTCTGTCACGAGTACTGCGGGTTCGGGCACCAGCAGATGTTCGGGAAGGTGATCGTCGAATGAGCAGCATCGCACGAACCGCCGGAGCAGAGCGTATCGGGGCGGGGGAGGCGATCTATCTGGCTGAGCAGCTCTGGCCGATCCGCGGCCAGCTCTACCTGGGGCTCATCGGCCTGGCTCTCGGTGGCTACATGGGCCTGCTCCAGGCACTGGAGCGCATCGGCGTCAACCTCTACCCCGCGCACTTCCTGAAGAGCTACTACCAGGGGTTGACACTGCACGGGGTGCTGCTCGCTTTCCTGTTCACCTTCGCGTTCTCCAACAGCTTTCTCTCCCTGACCACGATCCGCGGCTTTCAGCGCCCGCTGGCCAGCACCTGGCTCGCTCATGGGGCCTTCTGGACGATGCTGACCGGCACGGTGCTCGCCGCGTTCGCTATTCTGACCAACCAGGCCACGGTGCTCTTCACTTTCTATGCTCCCTTGAAGGCCAGCTCGCTCTTCTATCTCGGCGCGGTGTTCCTCGTACTCTCGACCTGGCTGACTTCGGCGAACCAGCTCCTGACGCTCCGGGCCTGGCGGCGCGAGCACCCAGGGGAGCCGATCCCATTACTCGGCTTCGTCTCGGTCGTCACCTACCTGATGTGGGATCTCGCCTCGGTCGGTGTCGCCATCCTCGTTGTCGTCTTCCTGCTCCCGTGGTCGCTGGGCATCCTGAGCAGCGTCGACCCGCAGTTCGACCGCGTGCTCTTCTGGTTTACCGGTCACCCGATCGTCTACTTCTGGCTGCTGCCGGCCTATGTCTCCTGGTACCTGATGATCCCGGCCCAGGTCGGTGGGCGACTCTTCAGCGACGGCCTGACGCGCTTCGTTTTCCTGCTCTTCTTGATCCTCTCGACGCCGACCGGCTTACACCATCAGTACACCGACCCCGGCCTGCCCACTGTCATGAAGACGGTTCACCTCTTCACGACCTTTGCGGTCGTCTACCCGAGCTTCATCACAGCCTTCACCGTGATGGCCGCGTTGGAATCGGGTGGCCGAGCGCGCGGCGGGCGGGGTCTCCTCGGCTGGATCCGGGCACTGCCCTGGAAGGATCCGAGCGCCACCGCTCAGCTCCTGGCCATGCTGGTCTTCACCCTCGGCGGGGCTACCGGCATCGTCAATGCCAGCTACAGCGTCAACCTCGTCGTCCACAACACCGCGTTCGTCCCTGGCCACTTCCACATGACGGTGGGTACGGCGGTGGCGCTGACCGCGATGGGTATCTGCTACTGGCTGATCCCCTTCCTCTCCGGGCGCGAGCTCTGGGGCCGGCGGCTGGCGCTCGCCCAGGCCTGGCTCTGGGCGATCGGCATGTTGATCTTCGCCCGCGGCCAGATCGCTGGTGGACTGAGTGGCATGCCCCGGCGCACAGCGATCGGCGACGCCGCCTATCTCAACTTGTTCCACTGGTCGCTGGACAACTGGCTGACCGCGATCGGTGGCGTCGTGATGACCACGAGCGGCCTGCTGTTCTTCGTGGTGGTGATCGGCACCCTCTTCTTCTCCCGGCCGCTGGCCCGCCCGGTCGAGATTCCGCTTGCCGAGGTCACCCACGGCGCGCGCGAGAGCTGGCCTCTCTTCGACCGGCTCAGCCTGTGGTTCCTCATCGCGGTTGGGCTGGCTGTGGTGGCCTATGGGCCGGTAATCCTCGGCTACTTGCCGCTCAACTCGGTCTCGCCGCCGATCAAGGTGTACTGAATGCCTACCGAGGCGACACCACCAGTGGAGTGAGGGCGAGGGAGGGTAACCGTGCGCGGGAGAGGCTTCCGATACCCCCGCTCCCTCGCCCTATGGCCTATGAGGACACCGGACGAGCGTCAGCTTCGGCCTGGAGATCCTCGATCTGAGCCGTCGCATGCGTCGACACGCACCCTGCCTGGGCCGGCGTGACACCGCTGACCAATGCGCTGTTCAGGATGGAAACGATATACCGTTCTAGCGGTATCCCCTGCTGCGAAGAGAGTTCGCGAAGACGCCAGTACATCTCCTTCGACAGCCGGACAGTTACATTCGGCATCGCTCTTCCCCTCACCCAACGAAATGACGGACGTTTGCTGAGAGTATAACAGAGGGCGAAGCGCGTACGTATAGAGCGGGTAGCGCGACCGGCGGCGGCGCGTGTTCCACACTCCCGTTCGCCACCAGCCGACCAGAGCCGCGGCCATCACCCACCGCTCGCAGGGCACCGAGCCCGGCCTGCTCGCAGCGCTCCCCGAACTCGCACTCGTCCGCGGTCAGCATCTGCGGGCTCGCACGGGCGGATTCAGACGGCCTGCTGGCGCCGCCCTGCCATGATGATGCTCCAGATGCTCGGCATCTCCCCGACCGGCACTTCGATGAGCACCGGACGGCCGGCTCCCAGGGAGCGCTCGAGTGCCCATTTGAGCTGCTCCGCCCCCTCGACGCGGATCCCCTCGATGCCGAACGACTCCGCCAGCTTGACGAAGTCGGGGTTGTACAGATCGGACGCGATCAGGCGGCCACCGAACCGCTCTTTCTGGATCCGCCGGACGTTGCCGTAGGCGTTGTCGTTGAAGACGACCGTGACCAGATTGATCCCGTGCTGGACGGCCGTCGCCAGCTCCTGGACGTTGTACATGAAGCCGCCGTCGCCGTTGATCGAGATCACCGGCTTGTCGGGGTTACCGACCTGCACGCCGAGGGCGGTCGCGAAGCCGTACCCCAGCGTCCCCTGATAGCCGGAAGTCAGGAGCGTCCGCGGGCGATAGACCGGGAAGGCGTTCCACGTCCAGTACCCCACCTGCGTGCTCTCGCTGACGAGGATGCCGTCGTCCGGCAGCACCTGGCGTAACGCCATGGCGTACGATGCCTGTGGTTGCACCTCCCAGAGCATATCGTCCACGCGCTCCTTGAGCGCGGTCAGCTCCTCTTTTCGGGAAGCGCGCTTGCGGTTGTGCTTCGGCAGGCGGTTCGCGAGCTCGGCCAGGCCTCGCCGAGCATCGGCCACGATCCCGATCGTCGGCGAATAGTTGCGCCCGATCTCTTCTGGGTCGATATCCATCTGGATCACGACCTGACCGTTCGGCCCCCACTCGGACGTGGCCGGCTGGAGGAAGCGCGTGCCCACCACCAGGATGACGTCCGACTGCGGCGTCAGCTCGCGCGCGGCGACCATATTCTGCGCCAGATAATGCCGGTCGGACAGCGCCCCCTTGCCGTTCATCGTCATTACCACGGGCGCCTCCAGGAGTTCTGCGACAGTCTGAAGCTCTTCCCACGCTTCAGCCGCCAAGATTCCCCCGCCAGCGAAGATCAGCGGTCGCTCGGCCTGCCCCAGGGCACGAGCCGCTTGTTCGATCAGGTCGGGGTCGCCCGACGGCCGCTCGACCGGCTCCGGGTCGAGTAACGTCACCTCGGCTTGGCTCTGCAGGACGTCCGGTGGAATCTCGATCTCCACCGGTCGTGGCCGCCCGGAATGAAGCTGCCGGAATGCCTCGCGCACCAGTCCGGGAATCTCCTGCGGGCGCATGGCGCGGGCGGCCCACTTGGTCACTGAGCGCACCGCCTCGAGCTGGTGCGGGATCTCGTGGAGCATCCCGCGCCCCTTCTCGATATGCTCCGAGGGGATTTGCCCAGCGACACAGAGGACTTTCGAGTTACACGCATAAGCCGTCGAGAGCCCGGCCATCGCGTTGAGGAGTCCCGGCCCGGGCACGACCAGACACATCCCGACTTTGCCGGTGGTACGCGCGTAGCCGTCGGCCATGTACGAGGTCGCCTGCTCGTGCCGGGTGTGATAGATCCGGACACGATCCTGCACGTCGTAGAGCGCATCGAACGCCCAGTCGAGCTGGACACCCGGTAGGCCGAAGACGACCTCGATCCCCTCGCGCATAAGCTGCGCAACGAGCGCCTGCCCACCTGTCATCTGGGGCATACTTCCACTCCTCTCAGCAGCCTTCCCCGCGTGCAAACACGTGAACGCCCGGCCCATGGCCGGGGCAACTCCTGCGCGCCGTTGCGCTGGCCCTGGTACCGATCCGGATTCCGACCACCGGCTCGATGGGCGGAGACCTGAGCCCGCGGATCTGCCCTGTGTACCCTCGCCATTCTACCGCGCCAGCGCGTCGTTCGCTCATCGGAATCATGGGATTCGCGAGCCTCGCGAGAGCGACCCAGAGCATCCCCCATAGCCCTGAGCGAAACGGAGCGCATGGCGGCGTAGATCCCCCTTTCACCGATCCAGCCAGATCGGGTTCGACCAGGCGCGCTTCCCGGCGGCATCGACGACCGTCACCCGGCAATACGAGCCGAGGAACGGTTCCAGCGAGCAATGCCACTCGGTCAGCCGGTGGCCGTGGATGTACCGGGTCTTGCGCCCCGAACCGCTCACGAAGATCGAGCTGGCTGGCGAGCACCGGATCACGAGCTGGCGATCCTCGATCCGGATATCGTGGATCAGCGGTCCCTGGCTCGTGTAGTAAGCCCCCGCCTTCAGCGCCTCCAGCAGCGCGTCTGGCTCTAGGCGCTCTGCCCGCACCCAGACCCACGCACCGAAGGTATCTGGTCGCTCGTTTTTGAAGTGCGTGTCGTCGGCCCCGAATGCGCTCAGCCGCCGCCCCTCGGAGAGCAGGAGATCGGCCAGGTACCAGCTCTCGCCGCGGTCGTTGTCCATCGCACAGGTCTCGTTGTAGACCTCGACGGCATGAGCTGCGTCCACGCTGCGCGCCTCGTCGATCGTCAGGCAGTACCAGGCCGGGTGCGCCAGGCCCACGAACGCGCCCGCCTCGGCCGCCCGGGCAGCGAGCTCAGGCGCGTTCTCGCCCGGGCGCGGCGGCGCGAAGTCGCGTGGCAGGCCCACCGCCAGAATGTGCCAGAGCTCGCCGTTACTGAGGGCTGGCGTGTGCAACTCGGCGCCCAACAGTGTGGTGAAGTCCGGCGTGCGCAGGAGGGTCGTATCGGTGATCGGAAAACCGTACTGCTCCAGGAAGTGGTCGGTCACGGCGATAAAGTCGTATCCCTGGCGGCGATACAGCTCGACCACCTGCGCCGGTGTCAGCCGCCCGTCCGAGTTGGTCGAGTGCGCGTGCAGGTTGCCACGGTAAAAGCGTCCCGCACGGGTGAACGGGAGTCGATCCATCGACGACCTCCTTCCGCCAGCCGACCTCCGCTCCTGTCCTGATGATAGCCCCCAGCCGCTCGCCGTTCCCGACTCCGCGCACGAGATGATGGCTAACCTGTATTGACACACATCGATATATGTGGTAGCCTGCAGGCGGTGAAGGAGAGGCGCTCGTGGTTCGATCGTGTTGCAGCATTCCGGAGCCCGAGACACCGGAGAACTCCCAGCGACTCGCACGGATCGCTGAGCTGGCTCGCGCGCTCGCCGATCCCACCCGGCTCGCGATCCTGGAACGGATCGCCTCCAGCCCACAACCGGTCTGCGTCTGTCATCTCACCGACCGCCTCCCGGTGAGCCAGCCGACCGTCTCCCATCACCTGCGGATCCTCCGCGAGGCCGGGCTCGTCGTCGCCGAGCGGCGAGGAACCTGGGCCTACTACGAAGCGACCGACCTCGGCCGCGCCGCGCTGCGCGCACTGTCTCACCTGGCTCTGGAACCCGTGACTCGCTGATCTGGCTCGCGCCTGCGAGGGGGAACCTTTATGCGTCCATATTCATCGATGATCATCGATATATGCGCAACAGCACAGTCCACCTCGCGCCAGGTGCCGCGGCGCGAACGCGCTGGTCGGGCTGTCGACCGCGATGTGCCTGGCTCGAGCAGTTGCAGCGGCGTTCGCGGACGCGGCCCGCCTGCCCCCACCATGACCGAGAGCGAGCGTGCCGCCGACGAGGCAGCAGGAGCAGTGTAGAAGCCGTGAGGTGGTAGAAATGAGAGCGGATGGACAGCAGGGATTGCCGCTCCCGGTCGTCGTGATCGGGGCCGGGCCGGTCGGGCTGGCGGCAGCCGCGCACCTCGCCGCGCGCGGGCAACCGTTCGTGCTGCTCGAAGCTCAGCCGGCAGTCGGCTGGTCGGCCCGGCAGTGGCAGCACGTGCGGCTGTTTTCTCCCTGGCGGTACAACGTCGACCCAGTGGCAGCCGAGTTCTTGCGCCAGACCGGATGGGCCACGCCGCCGGCTGACGTCCACCCGACGGGGAGAGACCTGGTGGAGCGATACCTGGAGCCGCTGGCTGGGCATCCGGCCATCGCGCCGCACCTGCGCCTGCGGCACCGCGTCGTCGCGGTCGCGCGCCAGGGACGCGACCGGCTGGTGACGTTCAACCGCTCGGCGGCTCCGTTCCTGGTGCGGGTGGAAACGCCGGCCGGTGAGGCTGACCTGCTCGCGCGGGCAGTGATCGACGCCTCGGGTGTTGTGCCGAACCCGCTGGGCGCCTGCGGCTTGCCGGCCATCGGTGAGCTGGGGCTGCCGCACCGGATCTTCTACGGCATCCCCGACGTGCTCGGGCGGCACCGCGCGCGCTACGTCGGCCGGCGAGTACTCGTCGTCGGCTCCGGGCACTCGGCCTTCAACGTGCTACTCGATCTCGTTCAGTTAGCCGCGGAGGCAGCGGGTACAGAGGTGATCTGGGCCGTGCGGCGGCACTCGCTGGCCGGACGGTTCGGCGGTGGCGAGCGCGACGAGCTGCCCGAGCGTGGGCGGCTGGGCCGGCGGGCAGAGGCCATCGTCGAGCAGGGGCTCGTCCGGCTGGTGGCCGGCTTCCGGTTGACTCGGTTGGAGGAGACGCCAGAAGGAGTGGTCGCCATCGGCGCGGAGGAGCGCTTGCCGCCGGTCGACCAGATCGTGGCGGCCACCGGCTTCCGGCCCGACCTGGCGCCCCTGCGGGAGCTACGGCTGTCCCTCGACCCGATCACGGAGGCGCCGGTGGCGCTGGCTCCGCTGATCGACCCCAACGTGCACAGTTGTGGCACCGTGCCACCGCACGGGTTCAAGGAGCTGCGTCACCCCGAGGAGAACTTCTTCCTCATCGGGGTGAAGAGCTACGGACGCGCGCCAACGTTCCTGATGCGCACCGGCTACGAACAGGCACGCTCGGTCGTCGCGGCGCTGGCGGGAGACTGGGCCGCCGCAGAGCGAGTCGAGCTGAAGTTGCCGCATACCGGTGTCTGCGGCGGCCCGGCAACGCCGACCTCAGGCGCGGGCTGCTGTGATCGGATCGGCCAGCAAGTGGTAGCGCTCGTCCAGGCCGGAGCCGGCTCCTGCTGCTGCGGCTCTGACTGCTGCTGAGCCCCCGAGAGCAGTTCCGGTGTGCTAGCGGTCTCGACCTGCACGCACCGCTCGATGAGGGAGAGTGTCATGAACTGGAATCCATTGCTGGCTGAACTGATCGTAGAAACCTTTCTGGCCGAGCGCCGCCAGCGCGCCGCCCGGCGGCAGGCTTCGCGCCGGACTTCACTGCGGACCGGATCGGTACTGCAGGAATTCGGTGGCGCGCTACAGCAGCTCGGCAAACGGCTGCGCGGCCAGCCCAGTGGGTGCGGGCTGGGTGCCGCGACCTGCGCGATGTGCTGACGCCAGGGGCGTTCCGGAAGCGCCTAGAGGAGGTGCTCGGCGCCAGCGCGCTGCTCTCCGAGCGTCGCCTGGCGTCGCTCCTCTTCGCGCAGCCAGCGGGCCAGGAGGGCCAGGATGACCCCCATGTAGACGAATCCTCCACCGACCCACATGATCAACCCCGCGACCTGCTGGTCAGTCAGCGCAGCCATGCCCCAGGGCATGGAGACGCCCGCGTAGAACGGGTAGATGACCCGGTCGGCCAGGGTGATGATCGCCCCGATGCTCATGCTGACGACCATCGTCGCGAAGACGGCGGCGATGGCCCAGAGCGCGGGCAGCTTGTGGTGGCGAGGCACCGGGTCGATGATCGGCCACCAGAAGAGCAGGGCGGTACCAAAGAAGCTCAGGTGTTCCAGGTCATGGACGGCGGTGCTGTAGAGTGCCGCTTCGTAGAAACGAGGGAAGTGCCAGAACACGAGTGCCGCGTTGGCCAGGATCGTCACCGTCAGCGGCGCGGTCAGCACGGTCAGGCCGGCGCGAACCCACGGCGGTCGGAGCACCACACGCAGCACCGCCCCCACCCCTTCAGCAGGCAAGCCACGCAGCACGACCTGCACCGGTCTCCCGAGCAGAATCAGGGGCGCGGTAACTTGGATCAGGACAAGGTGCTGCAGCATGTGCATCGTGAGGAGCTCGTCGTTGAGCAGGTCGAGCGGGCCCAGGAGCGCGAGCGCTGCCGAAGCGAGCCCGGCGTAGAACGCGACCGCCTGCCAGAGCGGCGGTCGTGGTCTTCCCCGGAGAGTCAGCGAACGCAGCGCCCCACCGTAGACGAGAGCGGCGCCGAGCAGGGCGACCAGCACCGGCGGGTTCCAGCTCCAGGCGGCCCAGAAGGGGCCCGTAGCACCGCCGTGGAGCAGAGGCAAAAGGCTGTGCATCGCGTGGTTTCGCTTCCGAACTGCCAGCAGCTCTGGCAGACTGTCACACGGCAACTGGGGGCTCCGCTCCTCGACAGGACATCGGAGAGCCGGAGACCCCGTATTCGTGAAGAGTATACTTGTTCTCTGTGGTCATGCCGCTCGGTCGACCACAGCCGACGCTAATCGGAGGCTATCGACGCCGATGCCGCGCGTGGAACCAGAAGACGCCGAGCCTTCACCTCAGCTCACCCCGGGCGCGACCGTCCCGGGTACCCATCCAGGAGACCGCTACATCCGCTTCGTCTCAGCCGCCGATTTGCCGCTTCGGCCGGTCGCCAAGGGTGTCTACGTTGCTGAGCCCACGCCGCCGGTTGGCCGGGTCGGTCGAGCCTGGCACACCGTCAAGCGCCTGCTCATCGGCCGGCCACTTTCGACCGCTGAAGCGCCCCATGAGCGGCTGAGCAAGGTCAAGGCGCTCGCCGTCTTCTCCTCCGATGCCCTCTCGTCGACCGCCTATGCGACAGAGGAGATCCTCCGAGTCCTGATCCTGGCCGGGATGGCAGCGTACAGCTTCGTGCTGCCCATCGGGCTGGCCATCGTCCTGCTGCTGGCCATCGTCGTGATCTCGTACCGGCAGACGATCCAGGCCTACCCGCACGGCGGTGGCACGTACATCGTCACAAAGGACAACCTCGGCTCCTACCCCGGCCTCGTCGCAGCAGCGGCTTTGCTCACCGACTACGTGCTCACCGTAGCTGTCAGCACCTCGGCCGGAGTGGCCGCCGTCACTTCCGCCTTCGAGCAACTCTGGCCGCTGAGGGTCGAGCTGGCGGTCGCCTCGATCACCCTGCTCACGATCGCGAATTTGCGCGGTGTCCGTGAAAGCGGGACGATCTTCGCGCTGCCTACCTACATGTTCATCACGAGCATGTACGTGCTGCTCGTGATCGGTGCCGCGGCGTGGCTCGGCTGGGGCGTGACGCCTCGCCCGGTACCCACGCATGTCCCTGAGCCGGTACACCCGTTGACCCTGTTTCTGGTCTTGCGGGCCTTCTCGTCAGGGAGCGCTGCGCTCACCGGCGTGGAGGCGGTTGCCGATGGGGTTCCCGCCTTCAAGCCACCCGAAGCGCAGAACGCTCGCGTCACCCTAGCCTGGATGGGCGTGATTCTGGGCACACTGTTCTTCGGCATCACGCTGCTGGCCTACCACTTCCGGCTGGTGCCGACGGAGGAAGAGACGCTGGTCTCCCAGCTCGCCCGCACGCTCGTCGACCGCTCGCCCTTCTACTACGTTGTCCAGGCTGCGACCGCGGGCATCCTCTTCCTGGCCGCCAACACCGCCTTCGCCGATTTCCCGCGACTGGCGTATTTCCTGGCACGCGACCGTTTCCTGCCGCACCAGTTCCGCTTCCAGGGCGACCGACTGGCCTTCTCGGCCGGAATCGTCGTGCTCGGAGTCATGACCAGCCTGTTGGTCATCGCTCGTGGCGCGAGCGTCTCAGCGCTGATCCCGCTCTACGCAGTCGGCGTCTTCCTCGCCTTCACCATGTCCCAGACCAGTATGGTCGTGCATTGGTTACGGCTGGGCGAGGGAAGGCGCCCCCTGACGAGCCTGGCGATCAACGGGCTCGGCGCGGCGACGACGGCAGTCGTCACGCTCGTGATCGCTACCACCAAGTTCGTCCACGGTGCCTGGATCGTCGTCCTGCTGATTCCCCTGCTGGTCGCGATGATGCTTGGGATCAACCGGCATTACCGGCACGTCGCCGAGCAGCTCCGGCTCAGCCCGGCCGAGATCCGCCGGCGCCAGCGACTGTTGCCGCGCCACTGCGCCGCTGTGGTGCCGATCGCGTCGCTCAACCGCGCCTCTTTCCGCGCACTCGAATACGCACGCTCGATCGCTCGCGACGTCACCGCGGTTCACGTAGCGAGCGAGCCGGAGAGCGGCGAGATCCTCCGGCAGCGCTGGCAGGAAGCCGGGCTAGATATACCGCTGGTGATCGTGGAGTCGCCTTACCGGGAGTTGATCGGCCCGTTGGTCGCGATCATCGAGAAGCTCCACCTGGAAAAGGGGAGCCCCTTCATCACCGTGGTCATACCGGAGTTCGTGCCGGCCCACTGGTGGGAGCGGCTGCTCCACACCCAGACAGCCTGGCGCCTGCGGCGCGCCCTGGCCCACGTCCCCGATCTGGCCGTCACCGGAGTACCCTATCACCTCGCTGAGTAGCGCCTCACACCTCACGGTGCGGGTTCGCTGCGCGGGCGGGCCAGCAGCACTGGCCGCGTTGCGGCGTGGAGCACTTGCTCTGCCGTGGAACCCATCAGCACCGCGCGCAGGCCGCTTCGCCCGTGCGTCATCATCGCGATCAGGTCTGCTCGGTACTCTTCCGCCGCCGCGACGATTGCGCTCGCCGGCCGGCCCTGGCGGATGACGGTCTCCACGCTGAAGCTGCGCTCGCGGAGCGATGCTGCAATGCCTTCCAGGTATGTGCGGGGGTCGAGCCCGCGCTCGACGACGTGATCCCGCGCATCAGGCTCCAGCACGTAGAGTAATGTACAGTGCACTCCCCTCAGCCCGGTCGCCGCCACCACATCGAGCGCCTGCTCGGCCAGGACAGAACCATCGAGCGGGACGAGCAGCCGCGAGACCTCGACGGATGCCGTCGGCGGTTCTGGCACGCGCTGGCCGACAATCAACGCCGGGCACTCGACGAACGAGACGACCCGCAACGCGGTCGAGCCGAGCACGAGTCGGCTCAAACCAGTGCGCATGTGGCTGGCCATCACCAGGAGTGGATCGCGTACCTGCTCGGCGACCCGAACGATCGTCGAGGCCGCGTCTCCGTCGTCGACCAGGATTGAGACCACGCGACCGTCGAAGGTACGAGCCACCCCCTCCAGGTAGCTCCGGCACTCGGCCCGCCAGTCATCGAGGAGCTGACGCAGGAGCGCCTTGTCGGCCATTGCGAGGAGGCCAGGAGGGATGTCGAGGGCGGTCAAGAGGACGACATCTGCCGCGAGTTGCCTCGCGAGCCCGCGTGCCCACGGCAAGGCGCGCTCGCTCACGCCATGAGGGTCGGGCTTCGTTCGATCGCACAGCAGTGGGACGACGATGGTCGGCATACGCGTCTCTCTCCTCCTTCGAACCGGTGACAGCTCGCGGACACGCAGGCGACACTCGTTTCACCGTGCCAGACCGTCCTTGCTTCTCAGGGCCGCCTCTTGCCGGCGTGCGCAGGCGGCTGCTCGTGGGCTGCCGTTCCAGTTGTCCCGACACCCGGTCGCACTACACCTCGCCGTTCCACAGCGACGAGCGAGGCGACGACGCTGATGAGCAGCGTGGTGATGACCACAGCCAGGGAGACGAGCGTCGGGATCTTGTAGAAGTCGGCGATCAGCATCTTGGCGCCGATGAAGCTGAGGATGAACGCGAGCCCCAGCCGCAGGTACACCAGGCGCTGCACCAGGTTGGCCAGCAGGAAGTACATCGAGCGTAGCCCGAGAATGGCGAAGACGTTCGACGTAAACACGATGAACGGGTCTCGAGTCACAGCGAAGATCGCGGGGATCGAGTCCAGCGCGAATGCCAAGTCGGTCAGCTCCACGAGGACGAGGACGACCAGGAGCGGGGTGGCGTAGAGCCGCCCGGCTTCGCGGACGACAAAGCGTTCTCTCCGGTACTGCGGCAAGATCGGCGCAAAACGCGACACCAGCCGAATCGCGATGTTGTTCTCGACATCGACTTCCTTCTCTTCGCGCTCCAGAGCCATGCGGATACCGGTGAAGACCAGGAAAGCGCCGAAGAGATACAGGATCCAGTGGAACTGGTGGATAAGCCAAGCCCCGCCGAGAATCATCGAGGCGCGCATGATCAGCGCGCCGAGGATCCCGTAGAAGAGCACGCGGTGCTGGTAGGCTGCCGGCACCGCGAAGGCGGTGAAGATCAACACGAAGACGAACATGTTGTCGGCTGAGAGTGACAGCTCGATCAGATAACCGGTGAAGAACTGGAGGCCTGGCTCCGGCCCCTCCACCAACCAGACGCCCAGGCCGAACAGGAGCGACAGGCTCACCCAGACCGCCACCCAGACGCCGGCCTCTTTCATGCTGACGGCATGAGCTCGACGATGAAAGATACCGAGGTCGATCGCGAGGAGGACGAGGATAAAGCCGACGAAGAGTACCCAAGCCCAGAGGGGAACCGTCATCCACTCCCTCCTTGCCGGGGCTCGCCACTTAGCACGGCGAGCCGCTACGCCACCGAGGTGCCGTAGTGGTCTCGCCTGTCCGAGAGCCCCAGCCAGCCGAGGAACGGCGCGGTTCCCGTGTTGACGACTGGCCAGACCGGCCAGGACATCGACCCGACCGGCAGGCTACTCCCCACTCAGGCTGAGTATGCTCGATACGAGGTTCGCCTGCAAGGTCAGCCCGACCTGCAGGTCGATCGGCTGCCGGCAGCGAATCGCACGTGGCGAGCGCGGTCAGCGAGGCCGCTACAATTGCCGTACAGAAGAGCGAGCGCTCGGCGCCTCGCAGGGCAAAGGGAGAGCAGCACGGGATGCGGCTTGCATTCACCAAGACCCTCCGTGACCTGACACGCCGCCCCCTCCGCACCCTGCTAACCGCTAGCGGCATCGTCTTCGGTGTCGCCGCGGTGGTCGCGATCCATGCCACCGGGCATAACCTAGCGCTCGCGCAGCGCGCCACGTACGCCTCCACCTCGCAGCCGGATGTGACGGCCTTCGTCGCCCAGGCATCGCCGTCTCTGCTGAGCGTGATCAGGCGTCGTGACAACGTGGCAGCAGTCGACAGTCGCACCATCCAGTACACGCGGGCAAGCACCGGCCGGGGCTGGGTCAGCACCAAACTCATCGGCGTTGAAGATTTCCACGCCGTCCAGCTCGATGTACCCAGGCTCATCGAAGGGCGCTGGCCGGGACGCGGCGAAGTCGTCTTCGACGTCACCGCCCGGAAGTTGCTACACCTGGAGATCGGTGACATCGTCGCATTCCAGCCGACGGTGGCCGACCCGACCACCTACGCCAGGGTCTCTGGCTTCGTCCGGGCACCGGCTACGCTCGACGCAACGATCGGCCACGAGGCACTGGCGTTCGCCCCAGCGAGCGACGTCCGCCGCCTGATCGGTTCCGCGCACGACAATGCCGTCCTCATCAAGACGAACGATCCCGAACTCGCGAGCGCGACCGCGAACGAGATCGAGCGCTTCCTGGCTCGGCGCGGCGTCTGGAGCGGCGGGTGGACGGTGCGTGACCCCGAGGAGTTCGTTGGCAGCCGGGAGTTGGCCACGCTGCTAGTGCTCCTCCGGGCATTCTCCGCTCTCGGGATCGTGATGAGCGCGTTTCTGGTCGCGAACACGATGGCGGCCATCATGATCGAGGAGAGACGACAGATCGGTGTTCTGAAGGCGCTGGGCGCCGAGCGCCACGACATCCTCATGGTCTACTTGCCGGTCGCCTTGACGTTCGGGGCGCTCGGGGTCGCGGGTGGGCTACCGCTGGGTCTGCTCGGCGGCCAGGCGATTACCCTCTACCTGGCGGGGTTAGCCGGGCTTGTCCTCCCGTCGTTTGCCGCCCAGTGGTCTGATGTCGCCCTCGCTCTCGCCAGTGGCCTGATCGTGAGCGTGGGGGCTGCGCTGTGGCCCGCCTGGGGAGCTGTCCGGTCGCGCGCGGCTCGACTGCTCGGCGACCAGGGTATCATCGCTGAATACCGGCGCGGTCTCCTCCTGCGGTTGCCACCTCGTGCCGCCGGGCGGTACCTCCTTGCGCTCATGGGATGGCGCAACCTCCTCAGGCGCCCGGCACGAACCTGGATCACCGCCAGCGTCGTAGCCGTGGCCGTTGGCGCCTTCGTGGCGAGCCAGGCCGTTTCGGAGTCGGTAAGCCTCACTGTCGACCAGCTCTATGCGCGCTACCGGGCCGACGGCTGGATCCTCGTGAATCGACCCGCGTCACCCGCATTCGCGCGCCAGCTCGAGTCGGCACCGAGCGTCCTGGCTGCTGAACCGTGGGCACGCGCCTTCGGAGCGCTGGGGAGCGTGCGCACCGATATCTGGGGCATCCCCCAGCACAGCCGAATCTATACTCCCCATCTCGTGGCCGGCCACTGGCTGGAACCAGATAGCCCGGTGCCGGCCGTACTGACCAGAAACCTCGCCGAACGGACAGGTGCCCATGTCGGAAGCGTTCGCACACTGGACATCGGCGATCGCCCGGTCTTGATCAAGGTGATCGGCATCGTCGACGACGAGAGCACTTATCTCGGCGCGACGACGCTCGGCAAGGTCTTTCTGCGCTTCGAAGATCTCCAGCGGCTGCGCGGGCAGGCCGGGCAGGCCTCGTTGTTCGGGCTCCAGCTTCGCGAGACCGCACCGGCTGCTGTCGACCGAACGCTGGCCGAGCTCGAAGCAGCGTATCGCGCGCTGCGCCCGCTAACGCTCGCGTTTTACCAGGATCAGGAGATCGCCCGCCAGGTCATTGGCATCCTCACCTTGCTCCTTCGCGCCGTCGTCGTGATCATTGCGCTGGCCGGACTTTTCGGGATCGCCAATACGCTGCTCCTCAACCTGGCCGAGCGACGCCGGGAGTTCGGCATCTTGCGGACGCTCGGCGCCGCCAGCCCACAGATCTTCACCGTCGTCCTGCACGAAGGGATCGGCCTTGTTGCGCTCGGGTATCTCGCGGGTCTGGCTGTCGGGTATCCGCTGGCTCGCTTCCTGGTCGACCTTGCTGGCCAGCACCTCTTCAGGCTCTCGTTCGCACTCTCCCCAACGACACTGGTGCTGGCGTTCGGGCTGGCTCTGGTGGCCAACGCACTCGCGAGCAGTGTGCCGGGCCTGCTCGCCGCGCGGCTGAAGCCCGTCGAGGTGCTACGTTATGAGTAGGCGCTGGCTCGCAGCCGCCGCGCTCGCGGCCCCCGCCCTGCTCGCCGTGCTTTTCCTCATCGTGAACGTCCGGCAGCGCGGGCAATCGGAGACCTGGATCGTCAGGCGGGGCACCATCGAGGGCACGATCGAGGTAAGCGGACGGGTCACCTCGCTGCGGCCGCTCGGGGTACGCAGCGATGTCGACAGCCGGGTGCAGACGGTGGCGGTAGCAGTCGGAGACCAGGTGCAGGCGGGCGATATCCTCGTCATGCTCGACCCCGCACCCCTCGAAGCGCGATTACGCCAAGTGGAAGCCCAGCTCCTCGATGCTGAGCTTGCTGTGGCTCAACTGGAGCGTGCTGGTGGGGAAGTGTCACCCGAGTCGCGGCTTGCCGCCGAGCAGCGGCTCCGCGAGGCCGAGGCCAACTATCAGCATGCGCAGGCAGCGCTCGCCGACGCGTTCGTTCTGGCACCGGTCGATGGCGTGGTCGTTGAGCTTCCGGTGACAAGCGGTTCGCCGGTCGGGGCTGGTACGGTGGTCGCTGTGCTCGCCCGCCTGGAAGACCTCGGGGTCAGCGTCGGCTTCGACGAGGTCGACCTGGCCTATGTCCACCCAGGTGATCAGGTGAGCGTGACCATCGACGCCTTCCCCGGTCAAGAGCTGCCCGGCAGGGTGATCACGCTAGCAGCAGTGGCTCAGCAGACCGGCGGCGTCACCAGTTTTCCCGCTCTCATCGCTCTCGATAACCCGGAAGGCCTGCCGCTGCGCCCGGGGATGACGGCAACCGTGCGGGTGAGCGCGATCCTTCGCCAGGATGTCCTGGTCATCCCCGAGCGAGCCGTGCGCGCGGTCGGTGAGCGCACTTTCGTGGTGGTGCTGACTGACCGGGGCGAGGAGGAGCGCGAGGTGCATCTCGGTCTGCGCAGCGGCGGGATGGTCGAAGTGGTCGCTGGCCTGCAGGAAGGAGAGCGCGTCCTGGTACGGCAGTAACGCTCTCGCGTCCCTCTGGGACTTTTCGCCCGATCCCCTAGGACTCTTCGGCAGCTCAAGCTTGGACCGGCGCAGCCGAAAATTCTCTCCAGGGGGTGTTTACTCTGTATGTGACTGAGAGGCTGAACCCGATGCACCCGTACGCGCGGTCGACCGCTCATTTGCCTGTACTCAACGAAGCGACCTCGATCGAAGAAACCGGGCTCGATCTCGGGCTGATCACCGAACTGCTGTTGAAAATGCTCTATTCCCGCGGCTCGATGCTGGCCCGAGACCTCGTCGATGCACTCTGTCTACCGTACGTCGGAGTCCTGGAGCGCGCTTTGACACAGGCCAAGCGTGAAGAGCTCGTCGAGGTAACCGGCAGCAACGGGATCGGTGAGCTCGCCTACCGCTTTGCCCTGACTGCCAAGGGCCTGACGCGCGCTCAAGAGGTGCTCGAGCGGAACGGCTATATCGGCCCAGCTCCGGTCACGATCCAGGCGTACCGTGACGTCGTCTTGAAGCAGAGCCTCAGGGGACGCCGCGTCACGCCGGCCGACATCCATCGCTCACTGGACGACCTCGTCTTCGACCAATCCGTCATCGACGCGCTCGG
>JADBJL010000007.1 GCA_014874455.1 Thermomicrobiaceae bacterium | reverse complement strand
GATCTTGCTTCTGGTCATCTTCTTCACCCGGGGCCAGCGTACCAGCACGAGGCCGCCGAGGGGTTAGCCGCATCGGCGCTCGCAGAACGCTCCGGCTCGCGGTGAGTCTCGAGGATGTGGCCCCGCAGGTCATGCTGATGGGTATGTTCAGTGTGATCAGGAGCGAGCGCCGGGCTCGGATGGCAGAGTTCTCCGTCGTCCTGCGGCAGTGGCTCACCGCTCCTGATCGAGCCAGGACTATGGCCGACTTGCTTACCGTCCTGACCGCCTTCGCCGCCTTCCTGGCTGGCCCGTCCTTCCTGGCCTCCTGCGCCGAGCATGCCGAGCGCTGCGATCGAGCGGAGGATCTGCTTGGAGCCCTGGCCTGGACGCTGGCCGGGGTGCTCGGCGCCTACGGTGTGGGGCTGGCCTTCCTCGTGCTGCTGATCATGGCAGCCCGGTCGTAGTTTCGTTGCAGGGGCGAATGATCATTCGCCCCTAGAGGACGCTGGCAAGATCATCTGCTAGCGCGGTCGCCCGGCGCAGTGCATCCTCGATCCGGTTGCGCTGGCGGACGAGCTGCGTCCACAAGAAGCGGTAATCGTCGCTCGCCGGGTCGAGCGTCGCCAGTCGTCGCACGGGCGCTAACCCCGGCAAGACCGGGAGCTGCAGCGCTGGGTCGAACTCGTAGGGCCCCCGAATCGTGAAGAGTACCGGGTTGAGCAGCCGCGACAGCTCGCGCATCCCCCGGTTAAGCTCCGGCACCCGCCCGCCGTCGTCCCCAGCTTCCTGCGCGGCCACGTCGAGCCGCTCGGCGGCCGCTTGAAACTGCCGCGCGCGCTCCAGGGCAGGCGCAAGATCGAGGTGCGTGCCCGCGGTCTCCTGCAGATCACCGAGGTGGCGCAAGAAGTCACCGGCGACCGGCACGTACCGGTACGGGTGCAGCCGCGGCAGGCACATCCGGGCAACCATGGTCACGTAGACACGAGTGTCATCGGCCAGGATCTCGGCATCGGCCTTGTCCAGCGTGTCGTGAGGCGTGTGCCACCACCAGCCGCCGCCGGAGCCACCGACGGCCTTGCGGTCAGGATGGTCGGGCGGGAGCATCCGGAAGGCTCCCAGCGAGGGCAGCCCCACGCCGAGGAACGACTGGTCGCCGGCCTTGAGCGGGCGGCGCAGGTTCGGCTCCTGCCCGGACAGCTCCCGCACGACGGCGGCGGTGACGTGCTCCACCTCGGCCGTGTTGTAGCGGCAGTCCCAGATAGAGGCGCCGCGGATGCCGGGTGAGTCGATGTTGAGATAGCCCAGGCAGCGCTCGCGCAGCTCCATGAAGTGCGTGTCGGCGTACCAGGTCGAGCCGGAGTAGCGGCCGGTCGAGTGGCCGGGCCACCAGGCGAAGCGCACGCCGTAGTGGAGCGATCCCGCGTGCTGCGCCAGGACACGGGTCATCTCGATCAGGCTGGCATCGCCGGTAGCGTTGTCAGTGATCCCCTCGTACCACGAGTCGATGTGCGCGCCGACGAGCAGGAAGGCCCCTTCCGCGTCGCGGCCCGGGATGTCAGCCACCACGAGCGGCAACCGCATCCACTCGGTTCTCACCTTCGAGCTGAGCCGGGCACGCACCGGCCCGGCGGCGCAAGCCTGGGCCAGCCGCTCGCCGTCAGCGTTGGTGACGCCGAGGGCAGGGATCTTCGGGATGCTCGGCGCGGTCTCGGGCGTGGGCGTGCCCCAGACCGGCGTCGCGATCATCTCGTGGATGGCCGGCTCGTCCGAGGGCCAGATGTGCACGTGGGCCAGCGCGCCGCGCTCCTCGGCCCGACGGATCCCGTCGGGGCCGCCGTCGGCGGTGAGGACGATCTTCCCGCGCACGTCGCGCCCCTCGTAATCGCCGGCCACGGCCCGGTGGGTGAAGATCATCTCCCCCTGGCCCGGCTTCTGGAACGGGATGAAGACCAGCTCCGCCTCGATCCCCTCCGGCGGTGTCACCCCGCCGACCGAGCGCGGGCGGGCCGGGATCTCCTCGCTGCGCCCGTCTGGATAGGTGACGACCAGCGTTGCCTCGAGCGGCCAGGAGATGAGCGAGTCGAAGGTGAGAATCCTCACCTTCGCTCCGGCTGCGCTCACCTGCTCGGCCACGTACTCGGCCGCCCGGCGCTCGTCCTCGCTCCCGCTGTCGCGGAAGAGCGTGCTGAAGCGCTCGAGGTCTCGCTGCAGCCGCTCGGCGGAGACCGCCTCCCGCAGGCGACGCTCGATGTCCGTGGCAACCTGGCTCATGACTTCCCTCCCTTCACCCTCATACCCGGGCCGGCTGCCGGGCGGCGACCAGCTCGGCCACGATCCTCCCCAGCAGCGAGCGTGCTAGGACGACCGGCTTTCCGGTCACCTCGGCGACCACTTCGCGCATCGCCTCGTCCATGCCGATACAGGTCATCCAGACGAGGTCACAGCCGGCATCGCGAAGTTGCTCGGCCGCCCGGCGGGCCAACGCCAGCCGTTCCTCGCCGGTATAGGGCGAGGCGCTCGTGACCACCGCCTCGATCCCCAGCGCGCGGTAGCGCTCCACTTCCTTCGCTACCTGCCCGGGCGAGGGCTTGATCACGCCGAGCCTCCGCCCGTAGGCCAGCGACGCGATCACTGCCGGGAAGAGCCGGCCCGGGTTCACGAGCGGCACCGGCGACTCGAGCGCGCTCCAGTCCGCGCCGCAGAGGATCACCACCAGATCAGCCCCCTCGTCGCGCACCAGCTCGTCCACCAGCCGCTGCATGCGGGGCAGGATCTTGCGGTGCGAGAGCAATGTCTCACCGCCCTCGCGCAGCCGCGCCACGATGCCGACCTCGCCGGGTTCTGGCGCCAGCGCCGCGATCTCCTCGTGGGTGAGCCCGTTCAGGTTTCCCCGTTCGACGACCCGGACGTCGGGTGGCAGGAGCGCGCGGATGTCCGGGATCACGTCGTCACGCGGCGCTTCGGCGATGGTAGCGAATCCGATCGTCGTCATCGCCCCTCTCCTTTCGGGCTACAGTCGCCGCCAGGCCGTACTCTATCCGATCCCGGCCGACCGCGCGCCCCCTTCACGCGGGCGATGGCAGGGCACATCAGCCCAGCGCTGCCTCCACCAGCTCGCGGGCCTGCTCCAGCGCCCAGAGCAGCCGGTTCTGCCCGCGGGTCAGGTGTGCCACCAGGATGCCCTGCCGGTGCTGGTCGTCCTTCACGCCCGGCATCGCCAGCGCCGGCGCGAGATCCGGCAACGGCGGCACGTTCAGCGCCGGGTCGTGCCAGAAGGGGGCCATCCGGCTGTAGTTGACCGGCACCAGGATGCGCGCTAGGCGACGCTGCACCGCGTTGATGCGACGCGCCTCCGCGCTGTCGGGGCTGCGCGACGGGATCGAGCCATAGAGCTGGTCGAGCGCCCGCTCCAGCGCGTCCACGGCCTCGACGGCGGGGGAGAAGCTGAAGGCGTCGCCGGTCGCTGCTTGGTAGCGCTCGAGTGTCTGGCGGAACTCCCGGGTGGTACGCGTCCAGTCGAAGGGGTGGATCGGCGCGTTGAGCACGCGCAGCAGCGAGGCGGCGTACATGCGCATATCGCGCAGCAGGTTGTCGCGATCGGCGATCTCCAGGGTATCGTCCTCAGTGTGCCACTGGATGTTGGCACCGCACCCGCCGACGGGGTAGTACCCGCGCTCCCGGCGAGCTTGCTCCGACATCGTCGAGCTGAGCATGTAGAAGCTGGTGATGCCGATCTGGTTGAACGAGTAGTCGCCAGCCCTCGGCGGCCGCTCCGGCTCGGGCGTGATCCCGGTGGTCTCCCGGATGACTGCGTCCACGAACGGCTCAGTCTCGCTCATGGCCGTGAGCTCGTTGTAGGTGTCGGCCCAGCGGCAGCCCGGCGAGTCGCAGTTCACCTGCGCCACGCAGTTGCGGGCCAGCTCGAGGCCGAAGGTATCGGCGTACCACGTCGAGCCGGCATAGCGCCCGTGCGAGTGGCCCGACCACCAGGCGATCCGCAGTGTGCGGGCCAGCCGGTCGCGGTTCTGCCAGAAGACACGTGCCAGTTCCAGCATGGTGGCGTCGCCGGTCGCGTTGTCGCCGATGCCGACGTGCCAGGAGTCGAGGTGACCGTGGAGGAGCACGAACTCCTCAGGGATCAGCCGGCCGGGGATCTCGGCCACCAGGACCGGGATCGGACGCCAGCCGGTGTCGAGCCGGGTAGAGAGCGCCACCCGCCCGCCGCGCTTCGCCAGCGCGATCAGCTCCTGGCCATCGGGGTTGTTGACCGCCACGACCGGGATACTGGGCTGGCGCTTCATGCTGTCGAGATCGGGCGTACCCCAGATAGTAGTGCAGATCCCCTCGTGGATGTAGGTACCCGGGTTAATGAAGATGCCGGCCAGCGCGCCAGCGTTCATCACGTCGTTGACCTTGCCCGGGGACGCCATCCCCTCGGTCAGGACGACCTTGCCGCGCACGTCGCGCCCGCCGAGGTCGACTCCGGCGGAGAACACATCACCCGACTGTGTCCCGCCAGTGCCGGGTACGTAGATCAGCTCGCCGGTGATCTCTTCGCCATCGGTGGAGACCGACATCGAGACGGTCTTGGCCCGGTAGGCTTTGCCGCCTGGCTCCAGGCTGCGCAGGGTCGCCCCCAGCGGGATCGAGATGAAGCAGACCGGCTCGTAGAGCGTGTGCGGCACGCCCCAAGAGCGCAGGTGCTCGATCAGGATCTCGACCGCCCTGCGCTCCTCGGGCGAGCCGGAGAGCCGAGTGAGCTGGGAAAACTGCTCGACGACGCTCCAGGGCACATCGAGCGATACCTGCGACAACAGCTCGCGCTCCAGCGCGGGATCGCTCCAGGTCACGAACGGCCTTGTCGAGGTCATGATCCCTCCCTCTCCTTCCAGCACGTTACCCGTTCGCTCATCGCCAGCGATCGGCGACCAGCGTCGGCCGCTACGCGGGAGGCGGCGATCATGCCGGGCGGGCTACCCAGCCTCCGCCCCGCTCCTCGATCGCGCAGCCGTAGCTTGCCGACATCGCTCGCAGCTTCTCGATGACCCGCGTGGCCTCGGCCCCGCTCGCCACGGCCGGGAAGCCGTCGTCGTCCAGCAGCAGGGGTACCAGCTCGACGACCGGCGGGGCGCCCGGCCTCAGCCGCACGAGCACCGACTCCGGCTCCATGAACGCTGGCGGGTCTTCGAACAGGAAGTTGCCCAGGCTATAGAAGATCGGCTTGCCCCGGTACCACTCGATCGGATGCAGGCAGTGCGAGTGGTGGCCCGCGATCACGTCGGCGCCGGCCTCGATCAGGGCATGCGCTACTGGCTGCTGATACCCGGCCAGCAGGCCGAGGTAAGGCGACAACCAGTGCGGCGGCACGCCCCAGTGGATGCCGACGACCACCAGATCGGCCTCGCGCCGGGCGAGGCGCACCTGCTCGCAGGCTCGCTCGAGATCGGCTGCATCCGGCCAGCTCCGTACCGGGGGCACCGTGCCAGGTTGCTCGGTCAGCAAGTTGGTATCGATCTCGAAGGAGAAGCGAACCCGTAGCGGCGCGATCCCCGGCTTACCGGGCCCGGCATCGGATTCGACCGGCAGGGTGCTGGCGACGCTGAGCAGGGCGACCTTCGTACCCTGCGTCGTCAGCCAGGCGGGCGCGAGGGCGGCGTCCAGGTCGGCTCCAGCGCCGCAGCGGGCGATCCCCGCCTCGTCGCACGCGGCCAGCGTGTCGAGCATCGCCTGGGGGCCGTAGTCCATCATGTGGTTGTTGGCGAGCGTGACGGCGTGGACGCCGAGCTCGCGCACGCTCCAGATGACCTCGGGGTCGGAGCGCAGGTTGGAGTGCTTCGGTACCCGGTAGCCCCGGCGCGACAGCGGCATTTCCAGGTTGGCGATCATCAGGTCACAGGCACGGATCGCTTCGCGCGTCACCGCAAGTCCTGGTCGCCGGGCGAAGGCATCGTCCGGCAGCGGCCGTCGCAGCATCAGGTCACCAGCCAGCCCGATGGTCGGCATGGCAGGAGATGTCATAGCTGTCCCTCCCGGTACTGAGGGTCGAGCGCGTCGCGTAGCGCGTCGCCGAGGAAGTTGTAGGCGAGCACGGTGAGCAGGATGAGCAGGCCGGGATAGAGTGGCAACAGTGGGTTCTCCCAGAGGTAGGCCTGGGAGTTGCTGAGCATGTTGCCCCAACTCGCCTGCGGTGGCTGGATGCCCAGTCCGAGGTAGCTCAGCGCCGATTCGAGCAGGATCGCGTTGGCCACGCCCAGCGTCGCCGCCACGATGATCGAGGGCACGGCGTGGGGCAGGATGTGGCGAAACAGGATGCGGGCGCTCGAGGCGCCCAGCGCCCGAGCGGCCAGCACGAAGTCGAGTTCGCGGGTGCGCAGCACCTCGCTGCGCACGATCCGCGCCACCACCATCCAGCTCGTCACGCCGATGACCAGCACGATGTTGCGGAAGCTCGAGCCGAAGACGGCCACGACGATCAGGACGAGGAAGAAGTAGGGGATCGCCATCATGCCGTCGGTGACGCGCATCAGCACGCTGTCTACCGCCCGGCCGATGTAGCCGCTCACTCCGCCGATCAGCGAACCGATCGCGATCGAGATCACCATCGCGATCAGGCCGACGCTCATCGAGATGCGGGCGCCGAAGATCAAGCGCGAGAGCACGTCACGCCCGTTCTCGTCGGTGCCGAGCAGGTGCTCGCTCGAAGGTCGCGCATGGATGTAAAGGATGTCACCCTCGTTGGGGTCGTAGGGGGCGATGACCGGGGCGAGCAGGGCCACCAGGTACATTCCGACCAGGTAGAGTGCTGCGAGGACAGCGACGTGGTTGCGCAGGAAGCGTCGTCGCGCCAGTGCCCACCAGGAGCGCCGGGGCCGCGCCTGCGCTTGCTCGAGATAGCTGCTGATCGATGTGCCGGTCATCTGTGCACACCCTCTAGCCCAGCCGGATGCGGGGATCGATGTACGCGTAGAGCAGGTCGGTCACCAGGCTGCTCAGAACCACGACCAAGGCCACGGTAAGCGTCGCCCCCAGCACGACGGGATAGTCACGGGTCATGGCTGCCTCGACCGCCAGCCGGCCCATCCCCGGCCAGGAGAAGACGGTCTCGGTGATCGCGGCACCGCTGACGGCGCGTGGCAGCAGCACGCCGATGATCGTGATCACCGGGATGAGCGCGTTGCGCAGCGCGTGCCGGATCAGCACCACGCGGTTGGGCAACCCCTTGGCCCGCGCCGTGCGGATGTAGTCCTCACTCAACACGTTGATCATCCCGGAGCGGGTATAGCGCGTCAGCTCGGCCAGGTTGGCGACGACCAGCACCAGCGTCGGGAGGAGGAGATGCTCCAGGCGGTCGACGAGCGAGAACTCGGCCCCGAGTGTATACATCCCGCCGGCGGGGAGCAGCTTGAGCTGCACGGCGAAGACGATGATCAGCATGATGCCGAGCCAGAAGACCGGGATCGAGACGCCGATGAAGCTGAAGCCAGCGATGACCCGGTCGAGCGCCGAGTTGCGCTTGAGTGCGCTGAGCACGCCGAGCGGCACCGCGATGGCGATGGACAGCACGAGCGCGAGGCCGGTGAGCATCACGGTGTTCGGCAGCCGTTCGGCGATCAGCCGGGTGACTGGCTGCACCGTGTTGTAACTGTTGCCGAAGTCGCCGCGCAGCACGTTGCGCAGCCAGCGGGCGTACTGCACGGGCAAGGGGTCGTCCAATCCGAGCTGCTCGGTCATCTGCTGGATCTGCTCCCGGCTCAAGTCCGGGTTCGCCAGCAGTGCCGGCCCGCCCGGTGCTGAGTGGATCAGCAGGAACGTGAGCACGCTGACGATGAAGAGCAGTATGACGGCCTGCATGAGCCGCCGCACGACGTAGGCAGCCATCAGCGCCCCTTCGCTCGCACAGTCACGTGCCTCGACTCGACATCACACAACGATGGTCATACGCTCCGACTTTGCGGTCGCGGATCTCGCTTCCAGCTCGCGGTTACCTGACCCCAGGCGAGCCCACCTCGCGCGGGGGCTCACCCGGGGTCGGATCGACCGCATCGCGGCCCGTCTACCCTTCGAGCCAGACCTTCTCCATCCAGGTCAGCGCGTCGCGGTAGCCGATCAACGGCAGACCCTTCGTCCGCTTGCTCACCGCTTGCAGCTCCCGCGGGTAGTACAGGTAAATCACTGGAAGATCCTCGGCGATCAGCTTCTGGATCTCGTGGTAGAGCTGCACGCGCTTGGCCCGATCCGCCTCGCTTCGCGCCTGGACGAGCAACTCGTCGAGCTGAGGATTCTTGTACGCCCAACGGTTCTGCGCCGACTCGCTGAAGTAGTGGTCGTAGAGGTCGGGATCCGGCGGGGTGATCCACCACTCCATCAGCAGGTCGTACTCGAGATTCCGGTACTTCTCCAGGTGAACCGGCCAGTCGACGATGTCGAGCGTCACTTCGATGCCGAGCTTCTGGTACTGCTGCTGCGCGTAGGTGATGACCTGCTCCATCACCGGGAAGCCCTTGGGGCCGTTGAACAGGATGGTGAAGCGCTCACCGCTCGCGTTCACGAGGACGCCGTCCGGCCCCTTCGTCCAGCCCGCCTCCTCGAGCAGCGCGGCTGCCTTGTCCATATCGTACTCGTAGGTAGTGACATCGGGGTTGTAGTAGTCGCCCAGCAGCGGGTTGATCGGCCCGGTCGCGACCTGGCCGTAGCCGCGCAAGATCCGGTCGACGATCGCCTGCTTGTCGATCGCATGGGAGAGCGCGCGGCGCACGCGCACGTCCTGGAGTCGTGGCACGGTGTGGTTGACGGCGAAGAAATAGTAGTTGACCTGTGGCGCCTCGCGGATCTCGACGTTGTCCGCGCCCTTGAGCGCATCGACCTGTGGTGGCTCGATCACGGTGAAGTCGACCTCGCCGGCCTTGACCTGGGCCACGCGGGCGTTGCCGTCGGGGATGACCTTGAACACGATCCCATCGAGGTACGGCGCGCCGTCGAAGAAGTCGGGATTCGCAGCCACCTCGAGGTGGCTGCCCTGGACGAACTCCTTGAACTTGAACGGCCCGGTGCCGATCGGGTTCTTGAGGAACTCGGTCGGCTGGTTCAGATCCTGCCCCTCCAGCAGGTGCTTCGGGACGATGGCCTGGTTGTAGCCCAACATCACCGGGAAGGGCGCAAACGGCCGCTTGAGGATGAAGCGCACAGTGTGCTCGTCCACGACCTCGACGCGGTCGATCGACGACACCGGCCCGCGGAGCGCGGCGTTCACGTTCGGGTTGAGGATCGCCTCGAAAGTGAACTTCACGTCGTCGGCGGTGAACGGCTGGCCGTCGTGCCACTTCACGCCCTGCTTGAGTCGGAAGGTGTATTCGGTCAAGTCGTCGTTGGCCTCCCAGGACTCGGCCAGGTCGGGCACCACTTCGATGGCGCCGTCCTTGAGCTGGTACTGCGTCAGGCAGTTGTAGATCGTCTTGTTGACCAGGATGTCGGCCAGCGCGCCCGGGATCGTGATGGGGTAGGCCGTCGGGTTGGCGTGGAGTGCCATCCGCCAGACGCCACCCTTGCGGGGCTGGGCGGCTGCCGTCGGGGTACTGGCAGCTTGCTGGCCTGGCGTCGCCGCCGGTGCCGTAGTCGGGCTCGCCTGGGCACCAGTGGTGCCGCTCGGAGGCGTCGCTCCACCTGCCCCGCCACCCTCTTGACCGCCGCAGGCTGCGAGGGCGGCGCCGGAGACGAGCGCCGCGCTGCTGAACATGGCCAGCCGGAGCAGCTCGCGGCGCGAGACGTGGATCCCGGCCTCGCGGAGCTGCCGGAGTACGTGGTCGATCGATTGGCTCATGGAGATCGTCCCTCCTCCCCTAAAGATCGAACAGCCCAACGAACCGCCTAACGATCCTGCACTCTCGAGATGATCATAGGCTGCGTTACCGAGGCTGCACCGTTCAGCGTGTCCGGACGGTGCCCGAGCCGGCGGGAGATCTCCGCCGCGGCGGTCACGACGGCCTCTCGGTACCGCGCGCGCTCGGCCTCACCGAAGCGTGAGGCGGGCATCGCGATGCTGACCCCGGCGACGACGACTCCGTGATGGTCGAAGATCGGAGCGGCGATGGCACAGGCACCGAGATCTAGATCCTCGTCACTGACGGAATAGCCGCGCTCGCGAATAGCCGCCAGCTCCGCACGGAGCGCTCCAGGATCGGTGATGGTGTGAGGAGTGAACCGCTGGAGCGGCTGGCGATGGGCCAGGTATCGCTCGATGCTCTCCGGCGCCGAGAAGGCGAGGAGTAGCTTGGGCACGGCCCCGGCGTGAAGCTGGAAGCGGGCACCGATCTTGGCCGTGATCTGGAGCAGCCGGGCACTGTCGCGCTTGTCGATGCAGATCGCCGAGAACTCGTCGGCGCGGGCGATCAGGTTGACCGTTTCACCGGTCTCCTGCGCCAGCCGATCGAGCACCGGCGCGGCCGCCTGAACCAGCGAGGAACCTCGAGAGGCGACCGCGCCGAGCTCGGTCAGCGCGTAGCTGAGCGTATAGGTCTTCGTCTCCGGATCCCAGTTGAGCAGACCCTCGGCGGTCAACGTCCGTAGGAGCCGGAACACCTGGTTCTTGGTCAGCCCGGTCATCTGGCTCAGCTCGGTGACGCCGAAGCGGTGCGGGGGTGAGAGGAAAGCACGTAAAAGCTGTACAGCGCGTCCCACGGCGTCGATATAGTACCGAGCTGGCACGGCGGATGTTTGACTCACACAAACTCCGTTCTATCGTCTGGAACAGAATACGGCATCCGATCGGCCGTGTCAAGGGCCGCGTCGACCAGGGCGATCTGTCTTGGTTCGCGGAGCGTTGCGGTCTTGCCGGTTCGGTTGGCCTGGCGGCAGGATGCGGTCGACTGAGCTTGTGTGACGAGGCGCGCCGCCGGTGCCAGAGGATCACCCGCTGGACTCGATGTCCAGCGGGTCTCCAGCGGAAGGCGGATGCTTCAAGCGGCTGTGCAGCCTGTCGAGCAGGTCGCGCCGGGAGCCCGTGCGCGCGGCGCGCGTGTTCTCTGCGGAGACGACCTCAGCCAGTTCCGCGCGTAGCACCGGTACCTCGCGCGGCGCCTCGATCCCGACACGCACCCGTTCCCCTTCGATCGAGAGAATGACCACCCGGATGCCGTCGCCGATGAGCAGCGCCTCGCCTGGCCGGCGACTGAGGACGAGCATCCCGTGCCTCACTTCCCCACCCGGACGACCGGATGGCGCGTGCTCCAGGGAGAACCCGACAGCACGACCTGCGAGCCACAGCCCCGCCCGAAGTCGAGCACCAGCGGGCCGAGCAGGTTCGCGGTGACCGAATCATCTGCCTGTACCGACAGGGTACAGTACAACCGCACCGACGGCTCCCGGCCGAGGCCGAGCGCCTCGAGCAGCTCCAGGTCGTCAGGACTCAGCGTCGCCAGGAAATCGGGAACCAGATCCTCCACCTCGGCCAGGACGAAGGCGACATCCTCGTCGTCGAGCGATTGCAGCACTGCCAGCCCGGGCGCCTCGTCCGGCAAGACGAACGCGAAGCGCCGCCATGCCGGGCAGCCGACCAGACCGAAGGGGAAGACGATCTCGGCCGGCTGCTGGCCAGGGGCGACGCCCAGGCTCCCGGTCGCTGGCTGGCTCTGCTTGGGCATGCTCATGGGAAGTATTCCTTTCTGTCAAGCGGCTCAGCGCAGGTAGTCGGCCAGCGTGGGCTGGATCGCCTTGGCACCGGCCTGGAGCGCGGCGCGGTAGGTCAGCTCTTCCTTCGCGAAACGCGTGACCGCCTCGGCCATATCGGTGTCGTGGGCCTCGCTCAGCAGCCTCAGCGTGCTGGTGTGCGCGTCGAGCAGCCGGTCACGCTGGGCGTCGAGCCGGTTGACCCGGGCGCCGACCTCCGCCTGGGCGGCGAGAAGCTGGCTATGGGCGCTGTCGATCTGGCCGAGGCTCGCCCGGATAGCAGGCGTATTGCCCAGCGCGACGGCATCGCGGGCGGCTTTGACCGCTTGCAGCACCGGCAGGATCGCTACGTCGCCGGTCACGTTGATCGGGATCGTCATCCCGGCGTCGATCATCCGCTCCAGGCTGCCTGTATCGCCCTGGTAGACTGGCGGGTCGGTCGTCAGGTCGAAGGGCTGGGTCTGCGTCCTCTGGCCGGCGAACAGGTACTGCCCGGCATGGGCGAAGTTGCCGGTCGTGGCGATCTGCTGCTGCAGCGCCGTCAGCTCCCGCCAGATCGCGTTGCGGTCCTCGGCGGAGAGCGTGTCGTTTGCCGCCTGGACGACCAGCTCGCGGATCCGCTGCACGGCGTTGCCGATGGTGGTGAGGGCCTGGTCGGTCAGGTCGAGCCAGGAGCGGGCCTGCTCGACATTCTGCAAGAATTGCTCGATCTGGGCGCTCGCCGACTGGAGCCTGAGGATGGTGGCCGCGCCGACCGGGTCGTCCGACGGCCGGTTGACGCGCTTGGCCGAGGTGATCTGCTCGTGGACCCGCTCCATTCGGCTCAGGTTACGCGAGAGGTTGCGCAGCAGGGTATCGACCAGCATCCCGTGAGTGACGCGCATGACCCGCTCCTATCGCCCGACGATGCCCATGCCGTTGATGATCCGGTCGAGCATCTCATCGACCGCTGTGATCGCCCGCGCCGCCGCCTGGTAGGCGTGCTGGAACTTGACCAGGTTGGCCATCTCCTCGTCGATCGAGACAGCGGAGATCTCCTGCCGCTGCCGATCGATCGCCTGCACCAGCGTCTCCTGGTTCTCTTTCGCCACCCGGGCCTCGCGCGAATCGCCGCCGAGCCGGGCAACCAGGGCATTGTAGAAGTCGTTGACCGTGGCGGTGTTGCCGTTCATCACCAGCGCGTAGCGCAGGTCGGCGATCTGCCGGGCGACGTCGTTGTTCCCGGGCGTCCCCGGGGTGCTCGATGCGGCGATCAGGGCTGGGTCGCTGACCAGGGCGGGGTTCACCCGGATGTCGCCACTCGGCAGCACCTCGAAGAAGTCGCGCGCGGGTGGCGGCGGCGAGGTGTCGGTCAGCCCGTAGCCGGTCTGGTGCAGGGCGTTCACCTGGTTCGCCAGGGTATCGCGGATGTTCTCCACCTGCGAGAGCAGGCCCGGCACGACGGTGTTGTGGAGGTCGAGCAGCGCCGTCAGCGAGCCGCGCTGGAGCGCGGCCGCGCTGCCGCTCGCCTGCCAGACGATGCTCGCCGTCCCGCCGGAGACGTCGACCTTCAGGGCAAACGCCTGATCCTGGTCGACCAGTGGATAGCCTCCCAGGTAGAGGTTGACTGCTCCGTTCGGCAGTGGCCGCGCGGTGACGCCGGTGAACTGAGCGAGCTGGTCGAGCAGCAGGTCGCGCTGGTCGACCAGGTCGTTCGGGTTCTGGCCGGTCGCGATCGCAGCGGTGATCTGGGCATTGAGCGCGGCTACCCGCTCGGCGATGCTGTTCACCTCGCCTGTCTGCAAGGTCAGCTTCTGGATAAGGTCTTCCCGGAGCTGGCCGAGCTGCTGGCGGATGCGGTTGAGGTTGACCGCCAGCGTGGTCGACTCCTGCACCAGGCTGGCCCGGGAAGCCAGATCCTCCGGCCGGTTCGTTACCGCCTGCCAGGCCCGCCAGAAGCGATCCAGCAGGGCACCCAGGCCGTTCTCGCCCGGCTCGTTGAACACCCCCTCGAGCTGTGTGTAGGTGGTCACTCTGGTCGACGCGTCCCCCAGCGCCTCGGACTGCGCGCGAAACTGGAAATCGAACACGGACTCTCGTACCCGAGTGATGGCGGCCACAGTCACGCCGGTGCCGACCTGCCCGGCGAGCGCGCTGCGGTTGAACGCTGGCACGGTATAGGGAGCGGTGGGCGTGAACAGGACGCGCTGGCGCGAGAAGCCGGGAGTGTTGGCGTTGGCGACGTTGTGGTTACTGGTATCGACTGCCCGCTGCTGGGAGATCAGCCCCCGGTAGGCAGTCTCCAACGCTCGAAACGACACTGTTCATGCCTCCCCGTACTCACGCCGAGGTGTCGACGAGCCGCTGCTCCTCGAGGTCGGTGGCCCGGCGCGCATAGCCCGTCCCGGTGACGAGTTGTTCCTGGAGCGTCGCGAGCAGGTCGTGACTGAGGGTGAACAGCGTCTCGAGGAGGTGCAGCGTTCGCGTGCGTTGCTCTCGAAGGTGGGTCAGCTCGGTCTCGAGTTCCCGCTTGAGTTGAGCGAGCCTGGTCGAGTCTTCGTCCAGGCTCGCCTCCGAGCGTTTGCCCGGCTCAGGCGCTTGCAGTTCGGAAACCAGCGTGCCATACGAGTGACTCGCCCGCGCGGTCGCCACGTCGAGCTGCTCGATGGCGTGGTGAATCCCGGTCAGGTCGCCCGTGCTCACTGCCTCCTCCAGCTCGGCCAGCCGGGCACGGACGGCGCGCAGGGCTCGAAGCTGTGCTGCCAGCCGGGTGACCAGGCTCATGTCAGATCTGGCCGCAACTTCGCCGCGAGGCGCACGGCCAACTCGCCCGGGTCGAGCGAGTAGCGACCAGTCTCGATCGCTTCGCGCAGCGCGGCGACACGCTCGATGCGCACATCAGGGGCCTGCTTCACCGTCTCGATCGCGCGCTGGAGATCGCGCAGGCCTGGCGACAGCTCGACAGCGTGGTCGCCAGGCTGGACACCGTCGTGCCGCTCTGTGGAGGATGCGTTTCGTGGTCGGAGCACGGGGCGCTCGCCGGAGTCGACCCGGTGAAGCTGGGCGTCGGCGGGCCAAGGCGGGATACCCTGCACCATTCCGCTTCTAACTCCCTCTCCGCACGAAAACATGTCTCGAAAGTGCTCGCTACTCTCTCCTATCGGCCGAGTGTCCGGAAAGCTTAACCCAGAATTCCCGCGGCGCGGTCAGCCGCTTGTCGCGCAGTGGCGAGAGCGGTGAGAACTACGAGCGCGTGCGGATGGCCAGGCCGAGCATCTCATCGAGCGTGTCCAGTGCGCGCGCGTTGGCGCTATAGGCACGCTGGGCCTCGATCAACTGTACCATCTGATCCGCCAGGTCGACGTTCGACGCTTCCAGCATGCCGCTGGCGACCGCCGGCCAGCCGTCCGTTGCCGGGGTGCCGAGTTCCGGCGCACCGGCAGCCGGTGTCGCGATGAAGTGGTTGGTTCCCACCGCCAGCAGCCCATCGGGATTGGGGAAGCGCACCAGCGTGATCTGCCCGAGCGGCTGGGGCTCGGCCGCGCCAGCCGCTCGACCGTAGACCACCCCGCGCTCATCGACGTGGCTGAAGCTGACTCCATCCGGTACGACGATGGGCGGAGTCACGAGGCTCCCGTCGCCGAGCGTGAGCCGGCCAGCTCCGTCCAGCACGAGGGTGCCGCCGCGGACGTAGGCAGTGATGCCCTCGGGAGTGGTAACTTGGAAGAACCCGTCCGATCCTAGGATGGCCAGATCGAGCGGGTTGCCGGTGACCTGTACCGGCCCCTGCGTGAACTGGCGTGTGGTGCCGTTGAGGACGACGCCGCTGCCCAGTTCCACCGGGCCGAGTGTCGTCGCGCCAGCGCGCGCTACCCTGACTTCCTGCGGAGGGAGCGCGGCGAACTGGGCGCGCGCCGCCTTGAAGCCGGTGGTGCTCATGTTCGCCAGGTTGTTGGCGATGATGTCCAGCCGCTGCTGCTGGGCACGCATCCCGCTGACCGCCGGGAAGTAGAGGCTGCTCATCGGCCGTCTCCCTACGCGCTGATCTTGCCGATCTCGTTGACTGCCAGCCGCAGCGAGTCGTCGGCGAGCTGGAGCGCCCGCTGGGCCAGCGCATAGCTGCGGTTGGCCGCGAGCATGTCGGTGAGTGCCCTCGTGATGTCGACGTTCGACTGCTCGATGAACCCCTGGCTCACGCCGGCCGTCTGCGACGGCGCCCCGGCAACATCGCTGATGTAGCGGTTCTGCTCGACGAGCTGGAGCCGGGCATCCGCCGGGAACTCCGTGAGCAGCAGCCGGCCGACGACCTGGTCGTCCACCCGCACCGTGCCGTCGGGGTCGACCCAGACGTCGCCGGGCGGTATCGTGATGGGCCCTCCCTCGCCCAACACCGGGTAGCCGTCGGCGGTGACTAAGCGCCGTTGCTCGTCTAGCCGGAAGCGCCCGTCGCGCGTGTACCGGAGCCCCTGTGGGGTCTCGACCGTAAAGAAGGCGGCCCCGGCGATCGCCAGATCGAGGGGCCGTCCGGTCTCGACCAGCGCCCCTTGGCTGAGATCCGGTTTCGGCTGGTCGAGCCGCACCGCCGTCGAGATGCTGCCGATCGGCCGCGCATCACCTCCGGCGACCCGGTTGAGCAGCATCTCCCGGAAGTCGTTGATGCCGCTGAGCTGTTGGCGATAACCGGGCGTGTCGACGTTGCTCAGGTCGGTACTGATGGCTAACTGGCGCGCCATCTGCGCCATCATGGCCGAGGCGGCCTGGTAGATCGATCGGATCATCGACCTCTCCCGATCCCTCTGGAACGCCGCAGACGCTGGAGCCCGAAGAGGAGCAGCACGTTCGCGCCCGCGAGACCTGCCCACTGTGCCGGTCGAGTCGTCGCCTCGCCGCCGGTCTTGGGTAGCACGGGCGGCACCAGTTGCAGCTCGACCGGTGTGCCGGGGAAGGCGCCGGCCAGTACCCGCCGTGGATCCGGACTCGCCGGATCGGGATCCGGTTCCGGCTCTACGGTAACCAGCACGATGTCCCATCCACGGTCGGGAACAGGCTCGGGGAGCAGGAAATCGACCTGGATTACCGGTGTATCGCTCGCGACCGTAAATCGACCGAGCGAGTACGTCTCGCCTGAGCGCGACTGGAGGAGCCAGAGCTCGTAGCGCTCGTTCTGACTCAATGGCGGCAGGCCGACCAGATCGGCCCGGACATCTCCTTCTTCCAGCACCAGCATCACCACGCCGTTGGCGTCCGGTGGCCCCCAGGTCGTCATGATCGGGATGTGCGAGAGAATGACCCGGATGGGAAGGGCTTCGGCGCTGAGTGTCCCGGCCTCCACCAGAACGGCGGTGAGCGCCAACAGGGTCGCCGCGACCGCGTTCAGGGCTGAAATCCTGCCTCGACCGGGCGCCATAGGCCTATCGCTCCCGGTCTCCGGGACGCCACGGCCCGCGAGCGTACCCGTCGTGACCATCCTCTTCGGTCGACGCGAAGATCGCAGGCCGGCTCAGGTCGAGCGAGCCCGCGAGCATCCGGCGCAGCGCCTCGGGGGAGGACTGGAGGAGCTGATCGGCCACCGCGGCGACCTCTGCCGAGTGGGCCGACGCGGTGCCAGCCGGTGGCACTGCGGAGGATGTCTCCCATGACGCCGGCTGCACGCTCTCGGCGAAGGTGGGTAGGCTCGGGAGCCGGACATCCTCCCAGGTCTCGACGACAGGGTCGGCTGGCTCGAGGATCCGGAGGTGCTCGTAGAGGAGCGTGACATCGCGCTCGATTGCTCGCTGGCGCTGCCAGAGGGTGGCACTGGTCCAGGCAGCGACCGAGGCGATCCCGAGCAGGCCGATCAAGGCGATCGCTTCCATCTCCGGTAGACCGACGAAAAGCATGGCCGTCATGGCCCGATCCTCCTGCTACAGAACCGCGTCGGTGCTTGTAACCCCCCGCTCATGCAAAAGCGCGCGCAGTTGCAGCCGCACTCGAGTGAGGATCTGGCTGATTCGCGACTCGCTGATTCCCAGCATCTGGCTGATTTCGCGCATCGTCAGTTCCTCGTAGTAGTAGAGCGAGAGGATGAGCCGATCGCGTTCGCTGAGCTGCTCGAGTGCCGCAGCGAGGCGTCCGGCGAGATCCGACTGCGCGGCCAACTCGTCCGGCTCGGGCGTCCCCTGATCGGCGAGCTGCTCCTCGAGCGCCAGCTCATGAGAATCATCGGCATGATTGAGCGGAAGGAACAGGCAGGCGACGTCTTGAATCGCTTGATGCAGCTCGCTCAGACTCAGCCCCAGGTGGGCTGCGACTTCCGCCTCGCTCGGCATGCGTCCGAGCGTGGCGAAGAGGTCGCGTGTCGCCTGCTCGATCTGGCGGGCTCGGTGCCGTGCCCCGCGCGGGACGATGTCGAGCGAGCGCAGGGCGTCGAGGATCGCGCCGCGGATGCGTAACGCGGCATAGCTCTCGAACTTGACTCCCCGCGAGGGGTCGAAGCGGTCGATCGCCTCGATCAGGCCGATAGTGCCGTAGCCGATCAGGTCGTCGCGCTCCAGGCTCGGGGGAAGTGAGACGCGCAGGCGGTCGACGACGTACTTGACCAGCGGCGCGTACTGCTGGATGAGCTGCTCGCGGGTTGCGGCATCGTGGCTGACGGTATAGCGCTGCCACAGGTGCGCCGGCTGGCCAGCGTTGGTCGACGGTAGCGCGGTCATCAGTCAGTCCTATCATGAAGCGCGGTTGTCGCGGTGTACCGGTCTGCTGCGCGGAGACCTGCCGAAACCCTCGAGCTGGGCTCGTACGTTGCTGCCTCTTCCTCGCTGTCGTCCGCCAGCGTCTCCTTACGGAGCGCCGCGCTCAGAATCCGCTCGATGACGAGACCCGCACCGACCATCACTAGCAGAGCCAGGGCGCTGCTGGTCGCCACCCAGACGAACGGCTGCTGGCGCACTAGCCCGGCGACGTAGATGACCAGAAAGGTCGCCAGGCCAATCAGGGTGCTGAGGTGACGCCCAGAGACCGACTCGGAACAGGGCTTAACCTCGTGCGTGGAAACCTGCCGCGAGTGCTTCACCTCAACCACCTCGAAAATCCGCGTGACAGCACACATCCTTGAACCTCTTCACCGGTTGACACAGCGCAGCATAGCGGCCATCAGGACGACGCCAGAAGCCCCCACAGTCCGAGCTAGACCGGTCGAGTGGTACTAGGCTCAGGAAGCCACAAGTCCTACCGGAGGTGTGGTCAGTCGCAGCTCGCGATCGAGCGTCCAGGCCACGAGTTCCGCCAGGGCGGCAGGGCTCGCGGGTACAAGGTCGTCCGGCACCTGCGGGCCGGTCGTCAGCCCGGCAAGTGGCAGACGAAGCTGCTCGGCGAGACCGAGGCTCGATGCCGCTCGCCGGGTCTCGTCGAGCTTGGTCAGGAGCAGCGCGGTGGGGTTCAAGCGCAGGAAGCGGCGGCCGATGTCGACCAACTCGCTCGTGTCGCCGGTTACGGCCAGGGTGAGACAGCAGACGATCGGGTCGCGGGAGCCGAGATTGTCGCGCAGCCGCTTCACCTGTGCCTGGTCGTACGGGTTGCAGCCGGGCGTGTCGATCAGGAGAAGGTCGGCCCGCCCGGCAGCGGCTACCGCTTGGGCCAGCTCCGCACGGTCACCAGCGACGGCGGAGGGGATCCGCAGGTGAGCAGCCCAGGCAGTCAGCAGGCTACTGGTCACTGGGTTAGGATCGAGGCCGAGCATCGCGACGCGAACCCCACGACTTCGGAGCTGGGATGCCAGCTTGGCAATGGTGGTCGTCTTGCCGACACCGCTCGGGCCGATCAGCGCGATGATCGCGGGTCGACGTCCCGGCGGCAGCTCGCAGAAAGCAATGTGCCGGGCAATGATGGCTGCCAGCGCGGCGCGACGCTCCTCCGCCGGATGCGACCGTGTTGCGTCGTAGGCTCGTGCGAGCCGCTGGGCGAGCGCGGGGCCGATGCCCAGGCTCTGGAGCTTTCTGTCGGTGGCTGCGAGGAGCGGAAGGTGGCGAACGGTCGGTTCGCCGGCTCGCGATCCTGCTACTGGGGTGTCACTCCGAGATATGGACTGGCCCTGGTGGTGTGCGGCGACGGCTCGGATCTCGACGGTGCCCTCGCGGCTCTGTCCTGGCACGAGCGGGCTGATCCGGCGTACCTCGAGGATGAGGGCATCGGGCCCGAGTTCGGCCTTGGCCAGCCGGATCGCTTCCTGGACGGTTGCCGCGCGATACGTCTGGAGCATCAGCTCACCCCTTCACCGATCCGAGTACCTGGATCTGCGCGCCGTGTGCTACCTCCTGAAAGGCCAGCACTGCAAGATTCGGAAGCGAGCGGCGCAGCAGCCGGCTCAAGCCCAGGCGGATCGAGCCCGGTACGAGCAGCACCGGCTGATGGCCCATCCCAGCCATGCGCTCCATCTCGTGCGCGAGGTTCGTGACGAGACGCTGAAGCCGCTCGGGGCCGATCAGGAGCTGCGGCCCTTCGTCCGTCGGGTGTACCGCCTCGGCCAGCTCGGCAGTGAGTTCCGGGTGCAGCGTGACGGCGTAGAGGAACCCGTCTGCCTCCAGATACCGCTGCGTGATCACCGGTGCGAGCGCAGCTCTGGCGTGCTCCGCCAGTGTCGCCACATTGCGGACGCTTCGGGCATGGTTCCCGAGCGACTCGAGTATCGTGACCAGATCGCGGATCGGGATGCCCTCGCTCAGGAGGTGCTGCAAGATCTGGTGAACCTCGCTCAGCGAGAGCAGGTGCGGGATGAGTTCGTCCACGACCGCCGGATGACCCTGGCGTACGAGATCGAGCAGGCGCTGCACATCCTGACGACGCAGGAGTTCGGCGGCATGACCACGGATGACCTCACTGAGATGGGTGGTGATGACCGAAGCGGCATCGACGACGGTGTACCCCTGCATCTCGGCCGCAGCACGCAGGGTCTCCTGGATCCAGACGACCGGCAGCCCGAAGGCCGGCTCTTTGCTCTGGACGCCCTCGATCTCAGGCGGGCCGCTGGCTGGGTTCATGACCATCAGCCGGTCGGGGTAGATCTCGCCCTGGGCCACCCGCACGCCGCGCAGCAGCACTCGATATTCGTTCGGTCGCAGTTGCAGGTTGTCGCGGATGCGGATCGTCGGGACGATAATGCCCAGCTCCTGGGCGATCTGCTTGCGCAGGAGCGTGATGCGGCGCAAGAGCTGGCCGCCTGCAGACTGGTCGACCATCGGGATCAGGCCATAGCCGATCTCGAGTTCGAGCGGGTCGACGCTGACCAACTCGGGGAGCGAGTCCTCCGGCTCAGTGGCCGGTGCTGTCGCTTCGCTGGCTGGAGGGGTAACGGGCCGGCGTAGGAGTCGGCTGGTGGTCAGGAGGCCGGCGGCCCCGACGAAGAAGGGCAGCTTAGGGAGCCCAGGAGCGAGGCCGAGCACTGCCAGGAGCACGCCAGCGATCGCCAGGGCCCGCGGCGTGCTCAGGATCTGCCGGGCGACGTCGAGGCCCAGGTTGGTGTCGGCGGCGCTGCGGGTCACGATGATGCCGGTCGCTGTGGAGATGAGCAGCGCCGGGATCTGCGAGACCAGCCCGTCGCCGACGGTCAGCAAGGCGTACGTCTGGAGCGCCTCGCCCAGCGGCATGCCGCGCTGGATGGCCCCGATGGCGATGCCGCCCACGATGTTGACGACGATGATCACGATGCCCGCGATGGCGTCTCCCTTGACGAACTTGCTCGCGCCGTCCATGGCTCCGTAGAAATCGGCCTCGCGCGCGATCTCCTCGCGGCGTCGCCGGGCCTCGTCCTCAGTGATCAGCCCGGCGTTCAGGTCGGCATCGATGCTCATCTGCTTGCCGGGCATGGCGTCGAGCGTGAAGCGGGCGGCGACTTCGGCCACGCGACCGGCGCCGTTGGTGATGACGACGAACTGGATCACGACCAGGATCAGAAAGACGATGATGCCGACGACATAGTTGCCGCCGACCACGAAGGTGCCGAACGAGCGGATCACTTCGCCCGCGTCACCCTGGAGCAGGATCAAACGGGTCGAGGTGATGTTCAGCGCCAGGCGGAAGAGCGTGGCGAGCAGGAGAATCGAGGGGAAGGCCGAGAACTGGAGCGGCTCCTGCACGTACAGGGAGACGAGCAGGATCGTGATGGCCGCAGCGATGTTCGTCGTGATCAGCACGTCGAGCAGGCGTGTCGGTACCGGGATGATCATGATGGCAACGATGGCGACCACTCCGGCGGCGAGCATCACGTCGCTGTAGCGGATAAGCCGCCGGAGCCCGACCACCGTCGCCTCGCCTGGCCTGGCTGCCATGCCTGCTCTCCCTCAACTGGCTAGCGCGCGCGGAGCCGGTAAACGTACGCGATCACGTCGGCGACGGCCTCGTAGAGGGCCACCGGGATCTCCTGACCGACCTCCACCGCGCGGTAGAGCGACTGCGCCAGTACCCGGTGCTCGAGCACCGGGACGGCGTGCTGCCGTGCCACGGCCTTGATCCGCTCGGCGAGGTGGCCAGCCCCTTTGGCGACGACGACCGGGGCGCGCATGCTCCTGGCCTCGTAGCGGATCGCGACGGCCAGGTGGGTCGGGTTAGTCACGACCACCGTGGCCTTCGGCACTTCGGCCATCATCCGGCGCTGCGCGTACTGCCGTTGGAGTCGGCGGATCCGAGCCTTGACCTCGGGGTCACCCTCGGTCTGCTTCAGTTCGTCCTTGACCTCCTGGCGGGTCATCCGGAGCCGTTGCTCCAGATCCCAGCGCTGGAAGCCATAGTCGAGCAGCGAGAGCGCGAGAAAGGCCGCTCCGGCGCGAAGTCCAAGCTCGCGGATCGACCCACCGATGGCCTGGCCGATGGCGAGAGGATCGGCGCCGGTGAGACTCGCGAAGAGCGCGAGGTCAGCGCGCACGAGCGGATAGGTGACCGCACCGATCACGATGATCTTCACTGCGGCCTTCGCCGTCTCGAAGGCACCGCGGCGCGAGAGGATGCGCTGGAAACCCGCTACTGGATCGATCCGCTTGAAGTCGGGCTTGAGCGCCGCCGGTGCGAAGACGACGCCGGCCTGCGCCAGTGTGCTGCCGACTCCAACCAGCAGCATCAGCCCCAGCAGCGGTAGCGTGATGTGGAAGAAGACTGTCCCGGCCTCCCAGCCGAGCTGTGCCAGGCCGGCGGTGGTCAGCTCCTGACGAGGGAGACGGGCAAAGGCTCCCTCGAGGTACCGGCTCACCTGGCGAAAGGCGTAGGAACCGTACCAAGGTAGGAAGAGCCCAGCGGCGAGCAGCCCCAGCGCCGAGGTGAGATCGGCGCTGCGGGCCACCTGGCCCTGCCTGCGGGCCTCCTGGCGCCGGCGGGGCGTTGCGCGTTCCGTGCGCTCGCTCGTCATGGCGGCCCTACCGCAATACCTGCAGCATCTGCGCGATCGCCTGGCTGAGCTCGCGGGTCACCACGTCCGAGAGGACGCGCACGAGGAAGGGGAGCGTCAGGGCGAGGAGCAACAGCCCGGCAAAAATCTTGGCCGGCAGTCCCACGAAGAAGACGTTCATCTGTGGCACCATCCGGCTGAGAATGCCTAGCGCGACGTCGGCGACGAGCAGCGTGCCAGCGATCGGCAGTCCCAGCCGGAGGGCGTTGGAGAACATCTCGGCGCTCAACTCGATCAGCGCTGCCTCCGCGCCCGCAGCCGGCCTCGCCCCGCCCAGTGGGATCGTGTCGAAGCTTCGCTGGAGCGCGATCACGAGCAGGTGGTGGCTGTTGGTGATGAAGAACAGCAGGCTTGCCAGCGCCAGGTAAAGGGTGTTCAGCGCTGTCCCCTGGAGGTTCAAGCTCGGATTGAGGACGTTCGCCAGGCTAAAACCCATTTGAAAGCTGATGATGCTGGCTGCCATCTCGACCGCGGAGAACACCACGGCCACTGCCAGCCCGAGGGCCAGCCCGACGAGAAACTCGTGCGCCAGCGCGAGGACGAAGCGGTCAGCGCGGCTCAGCGCGACGGTATCGGCCTGCACGAAGGGGCTGAGCATCAGCGCCAAGATCACCGTGAGCGCCACCTTGGCTTGGTTCGGAACCGAGCGGCCGCTGAGACCTGGGATCAGCGTGATCACCAGTCCGATGCGCAAAGACATCAACAGGAAGACGGCCATCGAGCTAGGCAACAGCGGAGAGTCGATCACCATCGGGCTGATCCCTTGTTCCGGTCACCGGCGCAAGAGTGGCAGCATGGTCAGGAGCTCGACCGTGAAGGAAGCAAGCTGCCGCGCCATCCACGACCCAGAAAACAGCACGACCAAGAAGGCGACCACGATCTTGGGGATGAAGACGAGCGTCTGCTCGTTCACCTGCGTCACCGCCTGCACGACGCTGACCAGCAGGCCGACGACCAGGATGGCCGCCAGCAGCGGAAAGAGAACCAGCAGCATCGTGGTGATCGCGGTGCGCGCCAGCTCCAACAGCATCAGCTCGTTCACTGTCCGCTGCCTCTCACGCGAAACTGCTGACCAGCGACCGCGCCAGCAAATCCCAGCCGTCGACCATGACGAAGAGGAGGACTTTGAAGGGAAGCGAGACGACGACTGGAGGAACCATGATCATCCCCATCGCCATCAGGGTGCTGGAGACGATGAGGTCGATGATGAGAAATGGGATGAAGATCACGAAGCCCATCATGAACGCCGTCTTCAGCTCGCTCAAGATGAAGGCGGGGACGAGAACCCACGTGGGTACATCGTCGGGGTTACGCGGGCGGGGCTGGTTGCCGAGATTCATGAATAGGGCGATGTCCTTCTCGCGCGCCTGCTTGAACATGAACTGGCGGAGGGGAACGAGCCCGCGGTCGAAGGCGGTTCGCTGGTCGATCTCGCCAGCCAGGTACGGCTGGAGCGCCGTCCGGTTGATCTCCTGCCAGACCGGCGCCATCACGAAGATCGTCAAAAAGAGTGACAGGCCGATCAAGACCTGGTTGGGCGGGAGCTGGGGGATGCCGATAGCGTTGCGGACGAACGAGAGCACGATGATGATCCGGGTGAAGGAAGTCATCACCATGAGGATGGCCGGAAGCAGGCTGAGCAACGTCAGCAGGAAGACGAGCTCCAGCCCCGAGGCCAACGAACCCGCCTGGCCAGCCGGCGGACTGCTCTGCACGCTGATCTGGGTGCCGCCGAGCCTGGCGTTGAAGCCACACCCGGCAGTCGCCAGCGCGATGCCGAGCAGGCTGAGCGTGCGCTGGAGCCAGCGCAGCCACGGCCGCGGCCGGTCGGAGGTGGTCTGTGCGTAGGAGTCACAACCGTATGAGGCCATCGCCGTTCCCGTTAGCGGCAACGAGCCGAGTCGTCGCCCGGCATCGAGCGAGAGTGCGAAATCCTGCCCTTCCCAGCGCTGCACTCTACGTCGAGGCTCGAAATGTCGGCATACCCAGCGCGTCACAGCTTGACGAGGTACGCGGGTACCGATGCAGTAGGGCCCGCTTCCTGCTCGGACTTGGCATGGGAGTACTCGGCTGGCCGGAACTGTCGGCTGCTCGGTGCCGCTCTCTCGCGGTGACAGTGCCTCGCTGCACCCCGGCTCGGAGGGAGCCATGATCGCGGTAACGCGCCTCGACGGCGAGGAGATCGTGATCAACGCGGAGCTGAT
>JADBJL010000020.1 GCA_014874455.1 Thermomicrobiaceae bacterium | reverse complement strand
CGGCACCTCGGGATCGAGCGCGCCGAGCTCGGGTTCGACGCGGCGGCGCAGCGCGCGCGCGACGATCTCGGCGGTGCCGCGAGCATCGGAACCGACGACGAGGCTCGTCGTGATGTCGCCGTGCCCCAGATCCTCGGCGAGCCAGCGACGGATCTGCTCGCGTAGCGTAAAGAGGGGGACGCTGAACTCGATTCCTTGCTCGGTCAGAAGCACCCTCGGATCTCCTCGATACAACGAGCGCCGCCGCGCTTCCGCGCCCTTCGTTCCAGCATAGCGACTCGGTACCACCCCCAACAAGGCGGATCAGCCAGGTAGAGTCCACGACAAAGCTCGCGGCTGTACTGACGACGCAGCCGCGTGCCACCTCCCGGTGCGGGCATTCCGACGCCAGCCATGATCGCATGCGAGAGGGATTCAGCGCTCGGTGGAGTCATCACGGAGCAGTCTGGCAGGACGCCTTGCGAGCGCATCGCGCTCCCGTATGCCGTGCCTGGGGCATCCCATCGACCGGTTCAGCGCGAGTTTCGCAGGCGTGCAGCGCTGGGTAGCCAGCCAGGCAGCCTCGCGATGTCCGAGCGAGTGACGCCCGCGCGGGTTGGGAGCCAGAGAGCAGGTACCCCCAAACGGCACCAGTACGACAAAACAACCGAGAAACCCTCGGTCGCCGTTTCGGTTCCGTGTCGTTGTGGGACTTTCTTGGGAGCCGGTGGTCGGATTCGAACCGACGACCTGCTGTTTACGAAACAGCTGCTCTGCCGCTGAGCTACACCGGCACGGGAGCCCACGCCGGGACTCGAACCCGGGACCTCAATCTTACCAAGATTGTGCTCTGCCTCCTGAGCTACGTGGGCACCGCAAGAACGACAGACTCACTACAGGCAGTATACACGGGCCCTGCGCACCGAGCAAGTTGCACCATCCCTCACTGGGAAGGCGCATCATCGGCTCTGGCTGCGCGAAGCCGACCGAGGAGGAACTGCTGAAGGTGGCATGATCGTCGTTCCCCGTGGAGCCGGCGGCTCCCCCATAACGGTCGCTGCACCACCGCCCGTCCAGCCATCGTGCGAGGCGTGGCATGGGTCTAGAAGGCCACCACACGCGCTTCGAGCACCCGACCTCGCCGATCTACTCGGGCGACATCACCCCGAGCAATCCCTCTCAGAGCGGGAAGAGGAGAGAGGCCACGCCCTCGCCTGTCAGCTTCCGCGCGCCGCCATCGCCCGGAGCTGCTCGGCGTCCGGCGCGCCGGGTCGCCACGGCTCGCCCTCGACCGGATCGATCTCGATGCCGAGCCGGCCCAGCAGCGGCGCGATCCAGGCGGCCGGGTAAGGCTTCGGGTCGACCGGAAACCCAGGTGCGTGGGAATCCGAGCCAGCGCTCACCAGCAACGTGCGCTCGCTCGCCATGGCCCGGTAGCGCGCGGTCTCGTCGTCGGAATGCGAGCGGTAATGGCCTTCCAGGCCGTCCACTGGCGCGACTTCCAGCATCCGGTCGAGCCAGGCAGCATCCAGGATGCCGTCGCCGTCGTTCCGGCCCGGGTGGGCTATCACGCACACTCCGCCGGCCTGGTGAGCCAGCTCGACCGCCTCAGCCAACGGCACGTCGACCTGCATGGCCTCGCCATAGCGCTTGGTCAGGTCGTGCGCGGTGGCCAGGTTGGTCGCATGCCCGTCGCGGATGGCCGCCGTGAGCACGTGGAACGGGCGGAGCGGCTGCCCGTTCACCACCTCGCGCAGCGAGGGCAGCCGGTGGCCGTGCCGTTCCAGAACCTGAATCCCCCGCTCGGCCGCAGCCCAGAGCTGATCCGCCAGGTAGTCGAGCAGGCGAGCGAAGCCCCAGGCCTGCGGGCTGGCCGGATCAACCCCGTAGACGAGCAGGTGCCACTGGCGTCCGTCCCACCGCGTCGTCACCTCGACACCGGGAACGAGCACAATCCCGTAGCGCTCGGCCAGCTCCTGGGCTTGCGGTATCGAGCGCATCGTGTCGTGGTCGCAGATCGCCGCGACCCGAAAGCCGCGGGCCGCCAGGTGCTCGATCAGCCCGGCCGGCGTCCAGCGGCCATCGCTGGCTATCGTATGCAGGTGCAGATCGACGGGAGCAGCAGGCTCCAACACTGGTGCACCGGATGACACGCTTCGAACCCCTTCGCCGCGTCTTGAATCGACGCCGACACCGCACCACTGCCGCAGTATACCCCCGAGAGCGAACCTGCCGCGTGCGTCTCGCCCGAAGTCGTGGCAGAATGGGCCTACGGGATCGGGAGGAAGCAACGATGGTCTCGCTGCGCGAACTCACGCGGTATTGCGACGAGGTGCTGGAGACGAGCCGCTTTCGCGATGCGGCGGTCAACGGCGTGCAGGTCGAGGGCCGGACAGAAGTGCAGCGGCTCGCCACCGCTGTGAGCGCCAGCCGGCAGACGATCAGCGAAGCGCTGGCCTGGGGCGCCGACGTCCTGCTCGTCCACCATGGGCTGCTGTGGGGAGACCGGCTCGGCCCGCTTACAGGTGTGCTCTGCCAGCGCTTGCGACTGCTCCTGAAGAACGACCTCAGCTTGCTCGCCTATCACCTGCCGCTCGACGCACATCCCGAACTGGGCAACAATGCCCTCCTGGCACGCTCGCTCGGGCTCGACCCCGTCGAGCCGTTCGCGCCAGTCTCCGGCGTGCCCATCGGGTTCGTCGCGGAGAGCAGCACGCCGCAACCGCTGGTGCGCCTCCTCGACCACCTGCGCGAGCTGACGGGCCGCGAGCCGCTGGTGTTGCCTGGCGGCCCGGGTGAGGTGCGGCGCGTCGCCGTGTTGACCGGCTCCGGCGCTTCGGCGCTGCCGGAGGCGGCCGAACTGGGGTGCCAGGTGCTCCTGACCGGCGAGGCGCGGGAGACGACGATGGCGCTCGCCCGCGAACTGGGCGTTACGGTGATCGCCGCGGGCCACGAGGCGACCGAGCGCCTGGGAGTGCAGGCGCTCGGTCGGCACGTCGCTGAGCGGTTCGGGTTGGAGACCGTCTTCCTCCACGATCCAAACCCGGTTTGACAAATGACGCCTGAGCACGAGGGAGGCCAGCATGAGCCAGGTGATCGCGAATATCTTCAAGGCCTACGACGTGCGCGGGATCTATCCGGACGAGCTGACGCCGGAGCTGGCCTACCGCATCGGACGCGCCTTCGTCGTCTACTTGCAACCGCGCCACGTGGTGGTCGGCCGCGACATGCGCATCTCCTCACCGGTACTCGCGTCCGCCGTGATCGACGGCCTGCTCGACCAGGGTGCGGACGTCACCGACGTCGGGCTGATCAGCACGGACGGGCTCTACTTCGCGGTGGGCAAGTTCGGCTTCGACGGCGGCATTATGGTCACGGCCTCGCACAACCCGCCGGAGTACAACGGCTTCAAGCTCTGCCGCTCTGAAGCCCAGGCCCTCAGCATGGATCAGGGAATCGGCGAGATCCGCGACCTCGTACTGGCCAACCGGTTCCCTGATCCTGACCGGCGCGGCACCTTGCACCAGCGTGACGTGCTCCCCGACTTCGCGACCCACGTCCTCTCGCTGATCGAGCCTGCGGTGATCCGGCCGATGAAGATCGCGGTCGACGCCGGAAACGGGATGGGCGGGCGCATCGTTCCCGCCGTGCTGGGCCAGTTGCCAGTCGAGATCATTCCGCTCTACTTCGAGCTGGACGGCCGCTTCCCCAACCATGTCCCCAACCCGCTCGAGCCCGAGAACATCCGCGACTTGCAGCGCGCGATCCTCGAGCACAGCGCTGACCTCGGCATCGCCTTCGACGGTGACGCCGATCGGATGTTCATCCTCGACGAGCAGGGCCGCTTCGTCGGCGGCGACATCATTACCGCGCTGGTCGCCAAGACGCTCCTGCGCAAGCATCCTGGATCTCGGATCGTCTACAACCTGATCTGCTCGCGCGCCGTGCGAGAGACGATCGAGCGAGAGGGGGGTGTGCCGATCCGCTCCCGAGTCGGCCATTCGTTCATCAAGGCGCTGATGCGCGAGCACGACGCGATCTTCGGCGGCGAGCACTCGGGCCACTTCTACTTTCGCGACAACTGGTACGCCGACTCCGGCATCATCGCCGCGCTGACGGTGCTCGAGCTGCTCTCTCGCGAGGGGGTCAGCGTCTCCGAGGCGGTCAAGCCGATCGACCGCTACTTCCGCTCGGGAGAGATCAACATCCAGGCACGCGACATGCCCGCGGTACTGCAGGCGCTCGAGCAGCACTTCGCCGATGGTGAGATCGACCACCTCGACGGGCTGACGGTGAACTACCCAGACTGGTGGTTCAACGCCCGGCCGTCGAATACCCAACCGCTGCTCCGCATCAACGTCGAGGCCAACACGCCCGAACTCTTGCGCCAGAAGACGGATGAGGTGCTGGCGGTCGCGCGCAGTGCCGCCTAACGCTGCTCACCATGGTCAGGTTGCCGGAACCGGGAACTCGGATCACGATCGTCAAGCTCACCCCAGACGGCCGTCCGGCGGCCCGCTACCAGGGCATCGTGCTGCCGAGCCGACCCGGCTGGGTGGTGGCTGAGGCCCGCTGGACGTACCGCGAGGTCGCGTCCGGCCCGCTCCGCTTTACGCCGGGTGACCGGCTGGTGGAATACTTCTCGGTCGTCGAGCCGATCAGCGCGTTCGCAGTCTACTCACCCGATGGAACGTTCAAGGGCTGGTACGCGAATGTTTCCTGCCCGCTCGAGATCGCGGGAGAGGAAGTCCGCTGGCGTGACCTCTACATCGATGTCGTCACTGTCCCGGGAGCCGACCCGGCCGTCCTCGACCAGGACGAGCTAGAGGCGGCCACGCTAGCCGAAGCGCAGCCGGACGCCTACCGGTGTATCCTGGCGGCTCGCGACCGCGTGCTGGAGATGATGAGCGGACGCGAGTATCCGTTCTCGGAAGTCGAAGCGGTGCCGCTCGGCGATCGCTCCACAGGTGATGGCTCCATTGGATAGATCGGTCGCTGGCGGGTAGAATGGTGAGCTATGGCGGGCTGAGTTGCGAGGGACTTGCGTGCGGCGACCTAGCGACGTCGAACCACCGAAGCCGGCCGCCGAAGGGCGCTGGCTGAGCATCGAAGAGGCCAGCCGCTTGCTCGGTGTTGGCCAGTCCACGCTGCGCCGCTGGAGCGACGCTGGCAAGATCCCCGTGTACCGCACCGCTGGCGGCCACCGCCGCTTCCGCGAGGCCGACCTGCTCGGCGTCCTCCGCGGCGATACCCGGCCACGCCGGCGCATGTCGCGCAAGCTCCTCACCGACCTGTCGTTCGCGACCTACCAGTCGGAGACGCTGAGCCGTGTGGTCGCCCGCCCCTGGTACGCGGCGTACCGGCCGGAACACCGCGCCGAGCTACGGCTGTTGGGCCGGCAACTGGTGGAGCTGGCCTTCCGCATGTTGAGCCGCCACGAGGATCGCGCCAGGATCGTCACCGCCGGGCGCGAGATCGGCGCGCGCTACGGCCAACTGAGTGCCGAAGCGAAGCTCGCTACCGTCGATGCTGTCGAGGCGTTCCTCGCGTTCCGCGAGCCGGTGTTGCAGGCCATCGAACGTTTCGCCGAGGACGAGCGGATCCCCGCCCGCCGCGTCCTGCGCCTCCTCACCGAGGTCACCCACTTCCTCGACGAGGTGCTCCTGGCAACGGTGACGGCGCATTCCGCCGCGGAACGCGACTCGTTGGACAGGCGCGATCGAGCCAGCGCTGACTCGTGACGACCGGGTGCTGCGGCGCGTGGACTGAACTGACCGCTGAGGAGTCGAGGCCATGGAAGAAGAGCAGGTCATTTTGCACCGGGAACTCTATGGCGAAGAGGAGACCGTCACCTGCGCGCTGTGCGAGCAGGTGGTGTCTCGGGAATCTGCCCATCTCGTCCCTGGGGCAGAGGTAGGAGTTCCCGACGCCGAGTACCTCTATATCTGCGACGCCTGCTATCGTGACCTCCACAAGGCCGAGCCGGTCGAGCCCGAGATCCCCCGGTAAGGCGCTTCAACGCACTTTGCCTCGCGCTACCACCCGCCAGGTACCGATGACCTCCTCTCCACGGACGACGAACAGCTCGTCCTGCAAGTTGACGGTCGGGCAGACATGGTTGGGGATGATCTCCACACGGTCGCCGACACGCAGGCCCCGGGCCGAAGGCGGTAGCTCGATGACACCGTGCTCCTCGCTGAGGCGGACGACAGTGGCCTCAGGGTAGTCGACCACATAGCCATGTCCGCTCCGATCCGGTGGCGGCGGATCCATGGTGAGCGTCTTGGAACCGGCGTCGACCACTGCACGATCCGCTGCTGGTCGGCTGATGACCGTCGCCAGGATGCGCAGCGCACAGCGCTCGGGCCCGATCCGGCCGAACCGGAAGGACGCGTTGTCGTAGAACACGTAGGTTCCTGGCCGCATCTCGGTGATTCCCGGCACGGCCGTCGTGTAGAACGCGGCAGGCGTCGAGCCGACGCTGACCACTTCTGCCGAGATTCCCGCCCGGCGCAGCAACTCGGCCGACTCGACCATATCCGTCCCAGCTCGGCGGGCCATCTGGGCAAGCTCCTCAGTCGTGCGCGCTCGACCCACATGCCCCTCGTGCGTCATCAGACCGCGGAGCCGCAGGCCAGGCATCTGCACCACCTCGCGCGCCAGCCGCAGCACCGGCTCACCCGGCTCCACCCCGGCTCGGTTCAGGCCAGTGTTCACCTCGATCAGCACGTCGAGCGTCTTGCCGGCCTCGCGCACGGCACGCGAGAGCGCTTCGGCAACTTCCACGCCGTCGACCGCCACGGTGACCTTCGCTCGCGCCATCAGAGCCAGCAGCCGGCGAATCTTCTGCTCGCCCACGATCTGGTAGGCCAGCAGCACATCGTCCAGGACGCCCGCATCGGCCAGCGCCTCCGCCTCGCCGAGCTTGGCGCACGTGAACCCGCTCACGCCGTGCTGCCGCTGCAACCGCGCGATCTCGGCTGTCTTATGCGTCTTGATGTGAGGGCGTAGCGCCAGCCCGCGCTCCCGCGCGTAGGCGGCCATCTCGGCGATGTTCCGCTCCAGCCGGTCGATATCGACCACCAGACACGGGGTGTCGAGTTCCTCACGATACCGCATTGGCTCCTCCTTACTCCCGCGTGATCGTTCCGGAACCTCTCGTGACGGTTCCGTCCTGGCTCACAGCTCCGAGAGGCAGGTGCGAGCCTGCTCCGGCAACACCCGCACGCGGTTCCCCTCCAGACGCAAGCGCCCGGCCGCATACAGCCGAATCGCCTCCGGGTACAACCGGCACTCCTCGGCGAAGACCCGCGCGGCCAGGGTCTCCGGCGTATCGTCCTCCAGCACCGGCACGCAGGACTGCAGGATGATCGGGCCCGCGTCGTACTCCTCATTGACGAAGTGCACGGTGCAACCGCTCACCTTCATCCCCGCTGCCAGCACCGCGCGGTGCACCCGCTCGCCGTACATCCCCTTCCCGCCGAAGAGAGGCAGAAGCGAGGGGTGAATGTTCATGATGCGCCCACGGTAATCGGGCCGGATCAGGATGCGCCGAAGGAACCCAGCCATCGTCACCAGGTCGACCCGGTACTCGTCCAGGGCACGGTAGACGGCCTCGCTGAACGCCTCGATGCCGCGTACCTCTCGGGCATCGACGATCACCAAGGGTATCCCGTGGTCGCGCGCGATCTGATTGCCGGGCACGTCGCGCCGGCTACTCACCACCACGCTGACCTCCGCGGGGAGCTCGCCAGCGGCGGCCACGCGCAGGAAGTTCGCCAGCGTCCGGCCGGTACCGGAGATCAGCACCCCGAGCCGCAGTTCTCGCACCCTTGTCCCCTCGTCCAGGTCGCGGAGCGTGCCCGTCGACCACGCGCCCGCCCCGTAGTATGGCCCGGCGCAGCCGCCCTGTCATGCGGTTTCGCTGGCAGAGTCCCCGGTGTCTCCAGCCCTGCGCGCCAGCCGTACGGATGCACCGAATCCGGTAGAATGGTAACAGCAGGCTCTCTGCCGAGCAGGCCGGCATCCAGGGAGGAAGAGGTTGGAAACCACGCCGACGTCCGAGAGCGACACGACCACGCAGCGTGCAGACCACGCCCCCGCGCTCGCCGATCGCCCTGCGCTGGCGACCGAGACGGTGGTGGTGCTCGATTTCGGGTCGCAGTACTCCCAGCTCATCGCTCGCCGGGTGCGCGAGTCGAACGTCTACTGCGAACTCCTCCCCTACGATGTGCCGTGGAACGAGGTCGCGCGGCTACGGCCGCGCGGCGTCATCCTCTCGGGTGGCCCTTCAAGCGTCTACGAGCCGGGAGCGCCTCAGTTGCCGGACTGGGTGCTCGAGAGCGGTCTGCCGGTGCTCGGTATCTGTTACGGTATGCAACTCCTCGCGCATGCCCTCGGCGGGGTAGTCGAACCGGCACCTGAGCGCGAGTACGGCCCGGCGACAATCGAGGTGCTGGAGCCCCACCCGATCTTCGCTGGCCTACCGGAGCGGCTCGATGTCTGGATGAGCCACGGTGACCGGATCACGGCTCTTCCGGCCGGCTTCGTCCCGCTCGCCCGTAGCGCGAACTCACCGTATGCCGCCATGGCGCGTGGCCACCTGATCGGGCTCCAGTTCCACCCCGAGGTCGCGCATACCCCGCTCGGGCGGGTGCTCCTGCGGAACTTCCTCTACGACGTCTGCGGCTGCGCCGGCGACTGGACGCCGGAGTCGTTCATCGAGAGCAGCATCGCGGCCATCCGCGAGCGCGTCGGCATCGACCGGGTGCTGCTGGCACTCTCCGGCGGGGTGGACAGCTCGGTCGCCGCGGCGCTCATCCACCGGGCCATCGGCGACCAGCTCACCCCGGTCTTCGTCGATACCGGCCTGCTCCGCGAGGGCGAGCCGGAGACCATCAAGGAAGTCTTCGGCCGGCACTTCAAGATGCCGCTGGTCGCGATCGATGCCGAGGAGCGCTTCCTCGCGCGGCTGCGGGGCGTGGTCGACCCGGAGGAGAAGCGCCGTATCATCGGCGAGGAGTTCGTGCGCGTCTTCGAGGCGGCCGCGGCCGAGCACGGCCCCTTCCGCTTCCTGGCCCAGGGCACGCTCTACCCCGACGTCATCGAGAGCGCGACGGCGGTCTCCAAGGCTGCCGCCAAGATCAAGACGCACCACAACGTCGGCGGGCTGCCGGCCGACCTGCGCTTCGAGCTGCTCGAGCCACTCCGTTTCCTGTTCAAGGACGAGGTGAGGACGATCGGCCGCTTGCTGGGACTGCCCGAGGAGATCGTCCAGCGCCAGCCGTTCCCCGGGCCGGGCCTGGCGGTACGCATCGTCGGCGAGGTGACCCCCGAGGCTGTGGCGACCGTGCGACGGGCCGACGCGATCGTGCGGCAAGAAGTCGAGGCCGCGGGGCTGTCGGCCGAGTTGTGGCAGTTCTTCGCGGTGCTCCTGCCGATCCGCACCACCGGCGTGATGGGTGACTACCGTACCTACGCCCGGGTCTGCGCTATCCGGGCAGTGACCAGCGAGGACGCCATGACGGCTGACTGGGCCCGACTACCGCATGAGCTGCTGGCTCGAATCAGCAACCGGATCGTCAACGAAGTACCCGGCATCAACCGGGTCGTCTACGACGTGACGAGCAAGCCGCCCGCGACCATCGAGTGGGAGTAGCGACCGGCAGGGGGTGACTGTGCGTGTCCTGGTCGTCGGCAGCGGTGGGCGCGAGCACGCGCTCGCCTGGGCACTGAGCAGATCTCCCGACGTCGAGCGGCTGCTGGTCGCGCCCGGCAACGGTGGCACTGCAGCCATCGCCCAGAACCTGCCCATCGCTGCCAGTGACGTCGAGGCCCTCGCCGCAGCCGCTCAGGCGCACCGTGTCGACCTAGTCGTCGTCGGGCCCGAGGAGCCGCTGGCTCGTGGGCTTGCAGATGTCCTGTGGGAGCGTGGCGTGCCGGTCTTCGGCCCTACGGCGGTCGCCGCGCGGATCGAGAGCAGTAAGGCCTGGGCCAAGGAGCTGATGGCCGCGGCGGGTGTTCCGACTGCTCGCGCGGAACGTTATCAGGAAATCAGTCTGGCCCTCCGCGCCCTCGACGCGCACACCTATCCGCTGGTCGTCAAGGCGTCTGGCCTGGCTGCTGGCAAGGGCGCGGTGATCTGCGCCGATCGGTCGGAAGCAGAGCGGACGCTCCGCTGGATGATGCAAGAGGGCGGCCTGGGGGAAGCCGGCCGCGAGGTGCTGATCGAGGAGTACTTGACTGGCCGGGAGGTCTCGTTTCTGGTCGTCACCGACGGCGAGACGACGTACCCGCTGATCCCGGCCTGCGACTACAAGCGGATCGGTGAGGGCGACACCGGGCCGAACACTGGAGGGATGGGTGCCTATGCACCGGTGCCCTGGGTGGACGACGCCACACAGGGCGAGATCATGGAACGGGTCATCGGGCCAGCGCTTGGTGAACTCCGGCGTCGGGGCATCAGGTACCGCGGGGTGCTCTACGCCGGGCTGATGCTCACAGCCGAGGGGCCGAAGGTGCTGGAGTTCAACTGCCGGTTCGGCGACCCAGAGACGCAGGCTATACTGCCGCTGCTCGCGTGCGACCTGCTGCCACTGCTCTCGGCAGCCGCGACGGGCAAGCTCGCCGAGGTTCCATCTCCAACCTGGCGCCCGGGGGTCTGCGTCACTGTCGTCATCGCCTCGGCTGGCTATCCCGGCACGTACCGAACTGGCTATCCAATCAGCGGGCTGGATCGAATACCGGACGACGTCCTGGTGTTCCACGCAGGCACGCGGCTCGAGAGGGACGGAACACTCGTCACCGCAGGCGGGAGAGTACTTGCCCTCTCGGCTACCGGGCACGACTTCCAGTCTGCGCGCCAGCGCGTCTACGCTGCCCTCGAGCTGATCGAGTTCGAGGGCATGACCTACCGGCGCGACATCGCCGCCCGTGAGGTAGAACCGCGCACCATCCCGGTGGCACGCTAGGCCGCTGTGAGCGTCGCGTCGCGGGGCGCGATCACGACCCAGCCTCGCCGCACTGCGGTCAAGATCGCCTGGACGCGATCCTCGGCCTGCAGCTTGCGCAGAACCGAGGTCATATGGTTCTTCACCGTCTGCTCGGTGATGAAGAGGGCGTCGGCGATCTCCTTGTTTGACATCCCCTGCGCCACACAGTCGAGTACCTCGAGTTCGCGGACGGTGAGCTGCTCTTCGGCAGGGGTCTCAGCGCCTGCGAGGCCCAACTCCTGCAACTCGAGCAGGAGCTGGCGCGCCAGGTCGGGGCGGGAGAGAACGAGCTGCGACAGCGTCTCCTCGCCAGCGACCACCCGGTCGATGGTCTCGATGATGTGATGTGGATGCGCGTCCTTGACGAGGAAGGCAGCGGCACCGACGCGTAGCGCCTCGATCAGCCAGCCGTCCTCCGCCTGCATCGACACCATGATGATGCGGAGGCGGGCGTGCTGTCGCTTCAGCATGCGCGCCACATGGAGGCCGGTAATGCCCGGGAGCTGGACATCCACCAGCGCGAGGTCGGGCTCCTGCAGCTCAGCCTGGTACACCGCTTCATGGCCGCAGCTCGCCTCGGCGACGACCTCGAATCTCCCCTCGGACTCGAGCAGACGCCGCAGGCCCTGCCGGAAGAAGGGATGGTCATCGACCAGCATCACCCGCATCCTGGCGCGAACCGATCCTGCTGAAACCCGGCGCATCGCTTGTCCTCCTCCGGCCCACGCTGGGCAAGACGCTCCAGAGTTCGCTTCACATTGTTTGTCCAATGCGAGTTAGTCGGCGATAGCGAAAAGGTTGGATCGTTCGAGTCTCCGGTACTAGCAGAAGCAGTACCCAGGTTCCGGTGTGTACCCGTGCCGAGGAGGCACATTACACAAGACGCAGCCCCAGATAGCCCAGGACGGCGATCAGCGTCTTGGCGTCGGCAATGTCGCGTCGGCGGATGAGCTCGGGCACTCGCTCGGGAGCGACCCGCTCGACCGCGAGCTGCTCGTCGTCGGCAGGCTGCGCTTGCCGGGCAACGAGGTCGGTCGCCAGGTAGACGATCAGCTCTTCGCTCGCCCAGCCAGGGCTCACGTAGAAGCGGGTCAGTTCGCGCAGCGAACCAGCCTCGTAGCCGGTTTCCTCGAGCAGCTCCCGGCGGGCGCACGCCTCAGCAGGCTCATCCGGCTCGCGCGTGCCAGCCGGCACCTCGAGCAAGGTTCGCCCGACGGCATGGCGGTACTGGCGAACCAGGACGAGCTCGCCGCTCGGCAGCACCGGCAGCACCGCGACGGCCCCGGGGTGCTCCACGACCTCCCGGCGACTCACCCGCCCGCTGGGCAGCCGCACAGTATCGACGCGGAGCCGCAGCAGTCTCCCCGCGAACGCCACTTCGGAAGCCACGAGTTCTTCAACCATGCCTCGCTCCATCCAGCAGCGCCCGACCCCGCCCATCTCGGGTGTCAGGAAAGACTATCGCTATGCGTGACACCGGTCGGCGGCAGGGTCACCGCCGAAGAGCGGCTTCCGGTGTCACACACGAACACCGTTACCACAGAGTGCAACTCGCCACGATGGGTACTCTGACGCCCGAGAGCCAGACGAATCGCGCATCGCCAGCGGCTAGCCTGGCCTCGAGTGTGCGAAGCTCGGCCCGGACGTCGCTCCTTCTCAGCGTAGAGCGTGAGGCGCCGGCCGTCGCGCTCGAGCGGGGTGGAGTAGCGTCCACTCGGCGACGTTACTTACGTGAAAAGGGAGCGCACCCGCCTCTGCAGGCAACGCTCCCCGAACAGCCGTACGCCCCACTTCGACCTCGCTGCAGACCGGTGTAGAGTGGGGGAATCTCTCGGAGGCGCCGGGCGGATTCGAACCGCCGATCGGAGTTTTGCAGACTCCTGCCTTGCCGCTTGGCTACGGCGCCGCAGCGCGTGACTGTCTCCGACGCAATAGTATACCACACCGCCCAAGGCCCGGCCGCTGGAGGCCGCGTGGCGCCAGCCTCACCCTCCGCTCACAGCACCACCAGGCCCCGGTCGGTCACGCGGGCCTCCGGGATCACCGAGAGCGCCATGAACGACAGCAGCGCGAACGGCGCTGGCACCGTGCTGCCGAGCGAGCGTGCCGCCTCCTCCACTCGCTCGTACGCCGCCGCCACCTGCTCCAGCGGCTCCGGCGAGAGGATCCCGGCGACCGGCAGCGGCAGGCTCGCCAGCACCTGGCCGTCTGCCACCGCGGCCAGCCCACCCTGCATCTCCGCCACCGTCGCGATCGCCAGCAGTAGATCTTCGTCCGATACGCCGACCGCCACGATGTTGTGCGCGTCGTGCGCGATCGAGGAGGCCAGCGCCCCGCGCTTGAGCCCGAACCCCTGAACCAGGCCGACGCCCACCCGGCCGGTCGCCCGGTGGCGCTCGACCACGACCAGCTTGAGCAGATCCCGCTCGGGGTCGGCGACCGCCAGCCCATTCACGACCTTCGGCTCGACCTCCAGCTTGCGCGTGACGATCTGGCCAGGGATGGCGCCCACCGCGGTCATCCTCGGCTCGGCCGGGAGCCGCAGGTGCTCGAGCCCCAGCGGCGCGAGGTGCACGGTCTGCAGCAGCGCGTCGGGGATCATCGCTCGCGTCTCGAAGGTCGGTTGCCCCTCCCGCGCCACCACGGCGCCGCGGTAGAGCACCAGGCGCGGCCGGATATCCTCCAGCCGGTCGAAGACGACCAGGTTGGCCCAGTACCCGGGTGCTACCAGCCCGAACCCGGCCAGCCCCCAGTACTCCGCCGTGTTGAGCGTTGCCAGCCGGATAGCCCGGATCGGGTCGAGCCCGGCGCCGATCGCCTTGCGCAGCACCGCGTCCATATGCCCATCGTGGAGGAGCGTGGCGCAGTCGCGGTCATCGCTGGCGAAGCAGCAGCGGGGATACGTCTGGTCGGTGACCAGCGGCAACAGCTCGAGCAGGTTGTGCTCGGTCGAGCCCTCCCGGATCATGATCGTGAGCCCCCGGCGGAGCTTCTCCCGCGCCTCTTCTAAGCGAGTCGACTCGTGGTCGGAACCCATTCCCGAGGCGGCGTAGGCGTTGAGCGGCCGGCCGGCCAGTCCGGGCGCGTGGCCGTCGCGCCGGGGCGCTGGCGCCACCAGCTTGCGGTAGATCTCCGGATCACCGGCCAGCACCCCGGGGAAATTCATCATTTCGCCCAGCCCGACCACCCGCGGCAGCCTCAGCGCCTCGCCGATCACCTCGGGGGTCATCTCGGCCCCCGCGCTCTCCATCGGACTCGCCGGCACGCACGAAGGCACAGTGAAGAAAACACCCAGCGGCAGATCGGCCGACGCCTCCATCAGCGCCTCGATGCCGGCCAGGCCGGCCACGTTGGCGATCTCGTGCGGGTCGGTCACGACCGCCCCGGTGCCGTGCGGCACCACCGCACGGGCGAACTGGTCGATCCACAACAGCGAACTCTCAACGTGGACATGGCCATCGATGAACGACGGCGCGAGGTAGGCACCGGCCAGATCCAGCTCCTCTTTGCCCTCTGTATAGTCGCCCACCCCAGCGATCCGGCCGTGTACGATCGCCACGTTGGCCGTCTCGATCTCTCCACTCGCCACGTTCACCACGCGCGCGTTGCGGATCACGAAATCGGCGGGTTCGTCGCCGAGCGCCACGGCGAGCTGGCGCCGCCACTGTTCCAGGCTCAGCCCTTCGATCCCGAGCTTCGGCATCGCCGCCTCCGATCCACCACGTCATTCGATCAAGCGCCGTTCCAGTCGGCTGAGGTCAGCGTTCAGCCGAGCGAGCATCTCCTCAACGACGTGCGGGAGCACGTGCTGCGCACCGAACGGTACCTGGAGCCGCAGCCGCAGCCCCACGCCGTGGTCGGTCTCATCCCACCAGGCTTCCTCATCGGGGTCAAGCAGGCCGCGCGCCACCGCGGGTAGGGTGATGCGGGCCAGCCGCTCCCTGGCGGCCCGTCGGCGCTCGTCCTCGTCGTCCCAGAACAACCCAGGAGAGGTGTCCCAGACTTCGACCAGGAGCCCGTCTGGCCCGATGCGCACATCCACCCGCCCCAGCTCAGTATCACAGGCGACCAGCCACTCGTTGTCCGAGCCGAGTGTCAGATAGGCATAGTAGCCCTCGCGGCGCAGTACATCCACAATAGGGTGCAGGGCCGCCCACGCCTGCCGCTTCCTCACCTGCTCACACTGGTCACCGGAAAGACCGGCCACCGCCGCGTCGCTCTCCTTCCCGTCCGGTGTCCCCGAGGAGCTGCCGCGCCATACTGGCCAGGGCCTCGACGCGCTGCATCTCTGTCTCGTCCAGGTCGGCCCGCGCCATCAGCAGCACCCCGGGCCGCAGCTCCCAGTGTCGCCAGAGCGATCCGTCTGCCCGGCCCTGGGTAGCAGCACCGGGCCGTTGCAACCGCTGCCGGATCTCGTCCAGACCCAGGTGCTGGCTGCGCAAGGCCTGGATCTCGACGAGCCGTTCCAGGTGCTCAGGGCCGTAGTGGGCCGCCCGGCCGCGACCGTGCGGCGGGGGAAGCAGCCCCTCGGCAATGTAGTACCGGATGCGCCGGCCCGGCACCCCGCTACGCGCCGCGAGCTCGCGGATGCTCAGGCTCGTATCCGAAGCCCCCTGTTCACCCATCGCCTCGCCCTGCCGAACCTGCATTCCTGGCACCGGCGTTATAGTATGCCCTGGGATACCACCGAGGCCAGAGGAACGTGCAGGGCGATGGGAAGCGAGCTATGCCGGACGTCTTCCACGAGCGAGCGACCAGACACGACGCGAAGCCACTTGTCGGTGTCGTCCACCTGCCGCCCCTACCAGGCTCACCCCGGGCTCGCCTGGCCATGGAGCAGATCATCGAACGCGCAGTTCGCGACGCGCGTGCGTATGCGGCGGGTGGCGCGTCCGCGCTCATCGTCGAGAACTACGGCGACGCTCCCTTCCGCAAGGACAGCGTGGAGCCGTACACCATCGCAGCGATGGCTGTGGTCGTCGCTGCAGTACGATCGGCCGTGCTCCTTCCGGTGGGCGTCAACGTGCTCAGAAACGACGCGGTCGCTGCGCTCAGCATCGCCGCGGTTACCGGTGCCTCGTTCATCCGAGTCAACGTGCATACCGGCGCTCTGCTGACCGACCAGGGGATCATCGAAGGCCGAGCCGACGAGACGATGCGCCTGCGCCGCGCGCTCGGCGCCTCGGTCGAGGTCTGGGCCGATCTGCTGGTGAAGCACGCCGTACCGCTGGGGCCGGTCACACTCGACGACGCGGCCCGCGACGCGCTGTATCGTGGCCTGGCCGACGCTTTGGTCGTGACCGGCCGCGCCACCGGTCAACCCGCCGACCCAGAAGCGGTGCGACACCTTCGCGCGCTGTTCCCTGACGTGCCGATCTACGTCGGAAGCGGCGTCACGCCGGAGCGCGTGGCAGCGTTCCTCCCCGCAGCTACTGGCTTCATCGTCGGCACGTGGGCGAAAGAGGGAGGAGATATCGAACAGCCGGTGAGCCCAGCCCGAGTCGAAGAGCTTGCTCGCGCGATCAGGGCGGCGCAGCACGAGTCGCCGGCCGACAGTCCAGGACGTCGAGCTTGACCTGAGGAATCCCGTCCCAGGCGTCTGCGCGCAAGGTGAACGCCACGTCGACCCGCCCTACCTGCTGGAGCGTACCCTGATGCTCGGCACCGTCGAACCAGACCGCAGCGACCGGCGGGCTGCCCCGCGGCACGACGCTGAAGAGCAGGTGTCGCCCGTTCCGGCTGGGCCTGAGGTCACCCACCGCGACGTCTCGGACGAAGAAACGTGGCGTGGGGTTGCCGTGTCCGAACGGCTCGAGTGCGCTGAGGAGCTCGGCCGTTTCGAGCGAGAGTTCCGACGGGTAGAGTTCAGCATCGAGATCGAGCGCGGCAACCGGCGCATCGTCGCCGAGCGTGGCATTGGCGAAGTCGAGCAGCCGTGCCTCCAGTTCCACGATCCGCTCGCTCTCGAGCGTCAAGCCGGCCGCGCCGCTGTGCCCCCCGTGCTCGAGGAGCAGATCGCGGCAGGCAGCCAGCGCCTGGCTGACATCGAAGCCGGCGACACCACGAGCCGAACCACGGCTGATCCGCTGCTGCCGGCTCAGAACCACCACCGGGCGCACGTAGCGAGACGCGAGCTTGCTGGCCGCCAGGCCAACCAGCCCAACGTTCCACGCCTCGTCCGCCAGCACCAGCACTCGCGGAAGCGTGCGCTCGCGGCGCAGTCTGCGCTCGGCTTCGTCGAGCATCTGCTCGATTTCTTGCTGCCTTCTGTCGTTCAACTGCGAAAGCCGCCGCGCCAGGCGACGTGCCTCCGCCGGATCCTGGGTGAGCAGCAATTGCAGAGCAACCATCGGGTCGTCCATGCGCCCGGCGGCGTTGATGCGTGGCCCGAGGACGAAGCCACAGTGCCAGCTCCGTACCTGATCGAGCTGAAGGCCAGCATCTTCGGCTAGCGCGCGGAGTCCCAGCGGCGCATCCCGGGAAAACCGGCGCAGGCCCTGGCTCACGAGCACGCGATTCTCGCCGACGAGAGGCACGACATCGGCCACGGTGCCGAGCGCGACGAGCGGTAGATACGATACGGCTTGCTCCCGCCCAAGTAGCAGGCGGAGCACTTGAAAGGCCACGCCCACTGCAGCCAGCTTGGGGAATGGGTACGAGGAGTCCGGTCGCTGCGGAGAGACGAATGCCACGTCTGGCGGCACGGCATGGCCGTCCACGACATGGTGGTCGATCACCACCGCCTCGATCCCGTTCTGGCGAATGGCTGCCAGCGCGGTACCGCTACCGGTGCCGCAATCGACCGTGATGAGCAGCCGCGCACCGAAGGCGTCGATCGCTGGCACATCAGCCAGGTGAAGGCCGTATCCATCGAGTATCCGGTGCGGGATCATCGGCTGGACAACCAGCCCCAGCGAGCGCAGCGCATGGGTCAGCATCGCCGTCGCCGTAATCCCGTCGACGTCGTAGTCACCGAACACGACGACGCGCCAGCGCTGCTCGACCGCCCGCCGAAGCAATGCCAGCGCCTTCCCGGCGTCCGGGAGCAGTCGCGGGTCAGCGAGCTGGTCAAGCGCAGGGTTGAGGAAGGCCTGCGCTTCATCGGGAGACCGTACACCGCGCCGGTAGAGGATCTGGGCTAGCCGAGCATCTGCGACCAGCTCATAGGCATCGTCGGGGAGCGGCTCGGGCTCGTTCCACCTGTACACCACCACGTCCAGGGCTCCCGATCGCAATCCCATGCGTACGTTCGCATCCTTCCGGGAGAATCATAGTGGAAGCTGAGAGGAAAAGCTAGTGCTCGCCCCCCGCCTCGGGGATGGAGACGAAGACAGCCTGCGCCAGCTCCTGACTCAGATAATGCTCCTGGTCTCTCACTCGAACCCGCACCGGCCCGGCGAAGGGCAGCCGGTCGAGCACTGCCACCTCTACCCCGGGCAGCAGGCCGAGCGCCGCCAGGTACCGGAGTTGCTCGGGCTTTCGGTCAGAGACGCGCTCAATCGTCACCCGGCTACCGATATCGACTTGGTCGAGGCGAGTCGCTTCGGTGGCCGGGAGCTCTCCCTCGGGTGTCGGGATCGGGTGGCCGTGCGGGTCGGCGCTCGGGTGGCCAAGGAGCGCATCGATCCGCGACTCCAGCTCCTCGGAGATGCTGTGCTCCAGCCGGTCGGCCTCCTCATGGACGGTATCCCAGGAATAGCCGAGCGCCTCGGTAAGGTAGAGTTCGAGCAGACGGTGGTGGCGAATGACTTCGAGCGCGATGCGCCGCCCGGCCGGAGTCAACGTGACCCCGCGGTAGGGTCTGTGGTGAACGAGGTTCATCGAAGCCAGGCGCTTGAGCATGTTCGTCACCGAGGGACTCTGCACCCTGAGGTGCTCAGCGATGGCCTGCGTGGTGACACGCCCTTGCTCTTCCTCGAGCAGGTAGATGGCCTTGAGGTAATCTTCCATCGCGTGCGTGATCGCCTCGTGCCGACCCGAGCGCTCAGCCGGTCGCTCTGCGGACATGGTCTTGCTACACTCCTCGCTCGGCAGTACATCGGCGCACGCCCTGGCTAGTGCCAGGTTGTGCTGCTGCCGGGCCAAGTATACGACAGAACAGCCGTTCGACACTGGCGGCAGCGCCCCTGAACGCGTGACGGGGAGCAGGGTGTTCCGGAGACGACTCAGCAGGCGTTCGGCCACCACAGCCTGGTGCACTGCGCTGGCGCTCGGCGGCCTGGTGGCCGCCTATAGCTGGCTGCTCGAGCCGCGGCGGCTCCGGCGACAGCTACTGCGGGTCGCTCTGCCTCATCTCCCCCCGCAGCTCGTCGGCACTCGCTTGGCCTTCTTGACCGACTTCCACCTCGGCGGGCCAGGCGACCCCGAGCGGCTGACACGCCGCGCCATCCAGACCGCTCGCGACTGGCAGGCAGAAGTCGTCCTCCTCGGTGGAGACTACTTCGACGAGGGCCGGTTCCGGCCGTCCGCCGCGTTCGACGGGCTGCGCGAGTTCCCACTGGTCTACGGCGTGCTGGGCAACCACGACTACCGCCAGGGCGAAGCGACCACCGAGCAGATCGCGGGCTTCCTGGGGCGACTCGGGGTCGTCGTGCTGCGTAACCAGGCCGCCGAGCTCCACCTCAGGGGCGAGCCGATCCGCCTCATCGGCCTCGATGACCCGTACACCGGAAGAGCGTTTCTCCCACCTCGCTCTCCAGACGATCCACTCCCCACGATCGTGCTCGCTCACGCGCCGCTCATCGTCGATCTCCTGCCAGCAGGCTATGCCCACCTCGTGCTGAGCGGTCACACCCATGCCGGGCAGATCCGCCTCTCTCCCTCATCCAGGCTCACACCGCTCGATGCCGCGTGGTACCTCGACCGCTCGCGTGGCCGCCCCTCGTCGCGCCAGCAACGGGGATTCCATTGGGAGCGAGGGATCCTCGTCTATGTTAGCTCCGGTCTCGGTACGACGACGCTTCCGCTGCGCTTCATGGCCCCACCCGAGGTCGTGCTGATCGAGCTGGCCGCCGAACTGGTCGATCCGGGTAAACCCTGTGACGACCCGGCGCGCTATGCCCGTCGGCTGGCATACTTCAGCGCAAGGTAGCCGCCGCATCGCAGCCCGAGGAGGAGCTGTGGAGCAGCCAATTCGCATCCTGTCGATCGACGTCGGCGCCGGTACCCAGGACATCTTTCTCTACGAGAGCGACCGTACCCCCGAGACCTGTGTCAAGCTGGTGCTTCCCTCCCAGTCGCAGGTCGTCGCCGCGCGCATCCGCGAGGTCACCAGGTGCGGGCGGCCGCTCTACCTGGCTGGTAGCCTCATGGGCGGTGGCGCCAGCAGTCAGGCCGTTCTCGAGCACCTCCAGGCGGGGCTCCCGGTCTACGCTGCGCCCGAGCCAGCACGGACGCTCCATAACGACCTAGGGCGGGTGAGGCAGCTCGGGGTCGAGATCTGCGAGGAGCCGCCGCCAGGAGCTGAAATCGTCTGGATGGGCGATATCGACCTCGCTGGCCTTCGACAGGCGCTCGGGAGTTTTGCGGTTCCCCTGCCGTCGCTCTTCGCGGTGGCGGTACAGGATCATGGTTACCTGCCCGACGCCGGGGGCCGGGAGTTCCGCTACGAGTTCTTGCAAAGCCTGCTGAGCCGCGGGGGTTACCTGTACGAGATGGTCTATCGTGAGCCACCGGAGTACATGATCCGGATGCGGGCCACGCGGCGGCTCTTGCCCGGTGCGGTCGTGATGGATACGGGCGCGGCGGCCGTCCTGGGCAGCCTGTGCGACCCGGTGGTGGCGCGCGCCGCCCGGGAGACCGGCGCCGTCCTGGTTAACATCGGCAACATGCACACCTTCGGCGTCGCGGTGCGCGACCAGCGCGTCTACGGGCTGTTCGAGCACCATACCGGCGGCATCACTCCTGATATCCTGGCCCACCTGGTCGAGGAGCTTCAGCATGGCCGGCTGACCCACCAGGAAGTCGCCGCCAGCGGCGGGCACGGTGCCGCCTTCGACCCGGCCTATGGCCGGGCGGGTAGCTTCGACTTCGTCGCTGTCACCGGCCCGAACCGCTGGCTGGCGCGAGGCCTGGGCTACTACGAGGCAGCGCCGTTCGGCGACATGATGCTCACCGGTGCCTTCGGCCTGGTGGAAGGCACGCTGCGCCTGCTCCAGCGAGAGGGGGCCGCGCCCCGGTTGCCGTCGCTGATCGACGCCGGGTGCTCGCCCGGTTGATCCCTCATCGCCACGCCGGGTGGCGCACAGGCCGGTCAAAGTCTAGACTGAGCGAGTCGCCAGGCGATCGAGCAGGACAGCGAGCGTGTCACGGGCCTGCCCCGGCAGCGCGGCTGTCTCCAGGAGAAGGGCGGCCTCCCGGTGTAGTCGCGCCACCTCGCTGCGGACACGCGCGCGCACCTCGTAGCGCTCGAGCAGCTCGAGTACCTGTGCTACCGCGTCCTCGCTCACGTCCGGCTGGCTCCAAAGCGCCTGAAGGAGCTGGCGATCCGCCGGGCTTGCCGCCTGGAGCAGCAGGACGATCGGCAGGCTCTTCTTGCGGCGCCGGATGTCGTCGGCCGGCTCCTTCCCGGTCTCCTCGCGCCGACCCCAGATCCCGAGGTAATCGTCCTGAATCTGGAAGCCCAGGCCGAGCGCCTCACCAAACCGGCGGAACCGCTCCAGCCGCTCAGGCTCCGCACCGGCCACCAGCGCCCCCGACCAGGCGGCAAACGCCGTCAGCGCCGCCGTTTTGCCCCGGATCATGGTCAAGTACTCGCTCACTCCGACGACAGGGCGCTGCTCGAACCCGAGGTCGAGTACCTGCCCCTCGACGATGCGAAGCGTCGTCTCGTTGAACATCCTCGCCAGCACGGCCAGCGAGTGCGAAGGCAGACGATCGGCTGCCTCCAGGAGCGCGAGCTGGCTGAGCGCGAACATCGCGTCTCCGGCGTTGATGGCCTGGCCCTCGCCCCAGAGCGCCCAGACCGTGGGGCGGTGGCGGCGCGTCCGGCTGCGATCCTGGATGTCGTCGTGGAGCAAGGTGAAGTTGTGCAGGAGTTCGATCGCGGCTCCCACAGGCACTGCGGCCGAGGGATCGCCACCGGCAGCTTCGCAACAGAGGAGGCAGAGGAGCGGGCGAATCCGCTTGCCGCCGTCGGCCCGGGCTGGGCGCAACTGCTCGTCTGCCCATCCCAGGTGATACCCGAGGACGCGGTACAGCGGCAGCGCTGTCTGCCTATCCAGGATGCCGCTCTGCTCCGCGCGGCTGATCACGACGCGCATCTGTTCCTCGACCTGACCCAGCCAATGCTGCTCGTCCACGCTGCTCCCTCTGCCCTTACCGCGTCAGCGCCGGCCTGGACTCACCGTCTCCCAAATACTATCAACCCGCTGGCGATACGCTGCTCGGCCGCGCAGCTTAAGCCGCACGCTCGGGCAATGCAGGGCCGCGCTTGAACCGTCGGAGGCAATGGGACATACTTATTCGGCAAACGTTTTGCACGTCTCGAGACCGCAGGCGAGCCGCCGCGGTGGCAGCGTCGGCGAACGAGGTCCGGGAGAGCGTGTAGAACGTTCCGCACCTGGCGAGAAAGGAGCCCATGAAATGTTCTACTTCGATCCGATGTACTTCGTCTTCATGGCACCGGCCTTGCTGTTGATGCTGTTCGCCCAGTGGCGGGTACAGTCCACGTTCGGCAAGTACGGGCAGGTACCCAACCACCAGGGCTTGACCGGCGCTCAGGTGGCCCGGCTGATCCTCGACGCCAACGGCCTCTACGACGTGCCGGTGGAGCTGACGCCCGGCGAGCTCACCGACCACTACGACCCGCGGCACCGCGTGCTGCGACTTTCGATGCCGGTGTACGGCGGTCGCTCAGTCGCGGCGCTGGGTATCGCAGCACACGAGGCGGGCCATGCGATCCAGCACAAGGTCGGCTACGCGCCGCTCCAGCTCCGCTCGGCGCTCGTGCCGGCAGCGACGCTCGGCTCGAACATCGGTTGGATCATGATCCTCGCTGGCATCGTGATCGGGGCGACGGGTCTGGCCTGGCTCGGCATCGCCTTCTTCTCGGCCGGCACGCTGTTCGCCCTGGTCACGCTGCCGGTGGAGTTCAACGCGAGTAGCCGCGCCATGCAGATGCTGACCACCTTGGGACTGGTCGACCGCACCGAGTACCAGCAGAACCGGGAAGTCCTGAACGCGGCGGCACTGACCTATATCGCTGGCTTCCTCGCAGCATTCCTCCAGCTTCTCTACTGGATCAGCCTGGTCACTGGCATGCAGCGCCGCGACTAGCCGACGCCTGACCCGCTCGAGCGAGTGAACGCGCCGGGGCGCACGGCACTCCGCCCCGGTGCGCTGTTTCGAGCGGGCAGCATTTCACCCCTCGCTACGCCCCCCTCGTATGCACCCGGCTCAGTCGATCCGCCCGTAGCCGCGCGGCAGGTAGCGACCGTAGCCCGGCTCGGCGCTGACGCGGTGCTCGCCGTCCCAGCGGTAGACCACTCGCCCGCGGATCATCGTGCGCACCACCCGACAGCCGATCGCACGCCCCTCGAAGGGCGTCCACTTGTTCCGGTGGAGCAGATCGCCAGCGCGGACCGTCCACTCCGCCCGCGGGTCATAGAAGGCCAGATCGGCGTCGGCGCCGACCCGAATGCACCCCTTCCGCGGGTAGAGGCTGAAGATGCGAGCCGGGTTGGCAGCCGAGACCCGCACGAAGTCCGCGAGCGACAGCTTGCGCCGGTTGACCATCTCGTCGAAGGTGATCGGGAACAGCGTCTGGATGCCGGAAAGGCCCAGCGGCGCCTGCCAGATGTCGTCCCACCCCGCCTCCTTGCTCTCGACCGTGTAGCCGCAGTGGTCGGAGGACACCACGTCGACCGTGCGGTCGGCCAGGAAGCGCCAGAGGCCCTCGACCTCCGTGGCCGAGCGGAACGGCGGTGCGCAACGCCCGAAGGGGCCGAGGCGGACGAGGTCGTCCTCGCAGAGGGTCAGGTACTGCGGGCAGGTCTCGACCGAGACCCGGACACCGCGGGCACGCGCCTCTCGGATAAGCTCCAACGCGCCCACCGTACTGCAATGCACGATGTAAGCATACCCGCCGGTCTGCTCGGCAAAGAAGAGCGCCCGGTGGACGGCCTCGACCTCGACGAGCGGCGGCCGGGACTCGGCGTGCGCCAGCGGATCCTTGCGGCCCAGCGACTGCATGCGGGCGATGCCGGCCTGGAGCAGGTCGTCGTTCTCGGCGTGCAGGCCGTAAGGGACGCCAGTGCCGGCCAGGCGCCGGAATACCTGCAACAGCGTGTCGTCGGTCGCGGCGGGAAAGCCCGGACTCGAACCGGCCATGAACGACTTGATTCCCACCACTCCCTCGTCGAGCATCTCGTCGATCTGCTCCAGCGGCTGGTTGATCGCCGCGCCCCAGAGCGCGAAATCGACGATACTGTGCGCTTCGCCCAGCCTGCGCTTCTCCTTGATATGCTCGCCCCGGCTCGATGGCGGCGTCGCCTGCGGCATCTCCACCACGCTCGTGACTCCGCCCGCGATCGCCCCCAGGCTGCCGGTCGTGAACCCCTCGAGCAATGGCTCGGCCGGTTCCTTGAAGTGGGTGTGCACGTCGATGCCGCCTGGCACGACGATCAGCCCGCTCGCATCGATGCGCTCGTCCGCCTCGAGGTCGGAGGCATCCAGCGTGATGGCCGCGATCCGCTCGCCGTGGATGACGATGTCTGCCCGGACAGGCCCGTCCTCGAGCCCCAGCAGCCCTCCGGTAACGACCACACGCCTCATCACTGCGCTCCTCTCTCCGGCGCTCCTCGATCCGCCCCATTCTACCGCCATCCCCGAGATGCCTCGCCAACTCTCTCGCACTGCGTGGTACCCTCTCCGGCGTGAACTATGAGCTATCGAGGAGGTGAGCCATGACGATCGATGTACAGGAGCGGCTGGCTATCCTCCGGGAAATCGCAGCGAGTTGGCTCGAACTGCGCAAGGCGCTCATCGCCCTGAGCGAGCACGAACTGGTCGAGTTCGGCACCGTGGGAAACTGGTCGTTCAAGGATCTGATGGCCCATATCACTGCCCGCGAGCGCTTGCTGATGCAACGGATCCGGGCTCTGGAGGAGGGCCGGGACACGTCGGAGCTCGACGAGTTGGAGCAGGACATCGACGCCTTCAACGCCGAGGCGGTACAACGGCAAGCGCATAAGCCGATCGACGAGGTACGAGAGGAATTCGACCGGACACACGCGGAGCTTATGGAACTCCTCGAGACCACGCCCGTATTGACGCGTGACCTCGTCGCCGGTGCTACCTACGAGCATTACCGCGAGCACCTGAAGGACGTGATGGAGTTCATGCGCGCGCGCAGCCCGAGCCGGCGCAAGCACCTGGAATAGCCCTCTTCTCTCCAGAAGAGGGCGAGCCAGAGAAGCCGAAGATCGACCTGGTCGGCGCACGCCGAAGCGGCGAGCCGGTCGAGCCCGCTCGCGGGCACCAGCTCAGCCGCGAGGGTGGCCTGGCCCCTTATGGCCACTCGCTGGTAACCGCTGGAGGAGGCACGGCACTATCCCGCTGTAGGGACGAACGCCCGTCCCTATATCTGTATATCTGTGCGACGCCTCTGGCCACCCCAGGGTTCGGTACGAGAGGCGAATCAGGCGGTCTCCTGGTAGTTCTCCAGGGGTTCATCGTTCGCGGTGAGCAGGAGTGGTGGCCGGCGGCGATAGATGACATCGCCAGTGATCACGCACTTGCGCACCTTTTGCATCGATGGCAGTTCATACATCACGTCGAGCAGGACTTCCTCGATCGTCGTCCGCAGCCCCCGCGCGCCAGTGTTGCGCCGCTCGGCCAGCACCGCCTCGA
>JADBJL010000105.1 GCA_014874455.1 Thermomicrobiaceae bacterium | reverse complement strand
TCGAAGCCCGCCCTTCTCGCGCTGCTGCTCACGCTGCTCGCTCCTGCTTGTGGCGTGCCCACCGATACGCCGAGCACGCCCGTCCAGCTCCCCAGCTTCGAGACACCGGCATCGCGTGACCCGAGCATGCCGTCAGGTGAGGGAGCACAGGGGTCGCAAGGCAGGGTGGAGCAAGCGGATGCGGTGCTCTTCGCGGTGGGAGACATCGCGTCCTGCACGAGTGAGGGTGACGAGGCGACTGCGGCGCTTCTCGACGGGCAGCCCGGCGTGATCGCCGCGCTGGGCGATACGGTGTACGAGTCGGGGAAGCCGGAAGAGTACGCGCGCTGCTTCGCTCCTGCCTGGGAGCGGCACAAGGAGCGGATTCGCCCCGCGGTGGGCAACCACGAGTACCAGACCTCGGGCGCGTCCGGCTACTTCGCCTACTTCGGAGAGCAGGCCGGCCAGCCGGGCAGGGGCTACTACTCATACGACCTCGGTCGCTGGCATATCATTGTGCTCAATTCGAATTGCAAGCAGGTTGGCGGCTGCGATGCTCGCTCCCCACAGGTGGAGTGGCTGCGGAGCGACCTGGCGGCGCATCCGACCCGGTGCGCCCTCGCCTACTGGCATCATCCTCGCTTCAGCTCGGGCCAGCACGGGAACTTCCCCTCGATGCAGACAATCTGGGAGATCCTCTACCAGCACGGCGTCGACGTGGTGCTGGCCGGTCACGACCACGACTACGAGCGCTTCGCGCCGTTGAACGACCAGGGGCAGGTGGACCCGGAGCGCGGCATCCGCTCCTTCGTGGTCGGCACCGGCGGCCGCAGCCTGCGCCCGTTCGGAGAGATCCACCCGGCGAGCGAGGCGCGGGATCACGAGACCTATGGCGTCTTGAAGCTGACCCTTCGCCCCGACTCCTACGAGTGGCAGTTCATCCCGGTCGCCAGTGGCACGTTCACCGATACCGGGCAGGGAACCTGCCACTAGCGTCTCGATGCGCTCCTGCTGGTTCGACGCAGCGAAGCCGGTCGACCTCCATGACTACGCTCTTCGGCCCGAATCCTCGACGTCGTGTAGTCGGCGCTTGCGGGCCTGCCTGCCCATCGGCGTCCGTGAAACTGCCAGGCGAGCGCCGGAATCGCACATCTTATAATGCCGGAGAGGCGAATCTCCGGCGTCGGCTGATCGCTTCTCGATAGATGCCACCGGGACACGGCATGAACTGCCCGTTGCGAGACATGCGGGAGGTTTGGCGATGACTCTCGTGCGCGCGGCCGTAGTGCAGGCGGCACCAGTGGCCTTTGATGTCGAACGAACGCTCGAGAAGGCGCAGCGCCTGCTGGATGAGGCTGCCTCGGGCGGCGCCCGGCTGGTCGTTTTCCCCGAGGCGTTCGTCACCTGCTACCCGCGCGGCGTGACCTTCGGCGCGACGATCGGCTGGCGCACGCCGGAGGGCCGGGAGCTGTTCCGGCGCTACTGGGAGTCGTCCATCGACGTGCCCGGCCCTGTGACGGATCGACTGGGCGAGATGGCCCGTGAGCACAGCGTCTACCTGGTGATCGGCGTGGTCGAGCGCGCGGGCGGCACGCTCTACTGCACCGTCCTGTTCTTCGATCCCGCCGGTGAGTTGATGGGCAAGCACCGCAAGGTGATGCCGACCGCGGCCGAGCGGCTGGTGTGGGGATACGGCGACGGCTCGACTCTGCCGGTCTTCGAGACCGAGATCGGCCGGCTGGGTGCGGTGATCTGCTGGGAGAACTACATGCCGCTGCTGCGGATGGCGATGTACCAGAAGGGGATCCAGCTCTACTGCGCGCCGACGGCCGATGCCCGGGACACCTGGATCGCCAGCATGCGGCACATCGCCTGCGAGGGGCGATGCTTCGTGCTCTCGGCGAACCAGTTCGCCCGTCGATGCGACTACCCGGACGACTACCCGATCGAGAGGGTGCAGGATCCGCAGACTGTCCTCTGCCGGGGTGGCTCGCTCATCGTCTCGCCGCTGGGCGACGTGCTGGCCGGGCCGGCGTTCGAGGGCGAGGCCGTGCTGGTGGCCGACCTCGATCTCGGGGAGATCGTTCGGGGGAAATACGACTTCGACGTCGTCGGGCACTACGCGCGGCCGGACATCTTCCGGCTGCACGTCGACGAGTCGCCCAAGCCGGTGGTGGTCTTCAGCGGTGAGGCTGGCATGCCGCTGCGAGCGGTGCAGAAACCACCCGGCGAGTGCGGTGAGCGTCAATCTGCCTGGTAGCGATTGAGAGCCTCTGCCCACGGTCTCCCGGCAAGCGCAGACCGACCCGCTATCGCATCGTCACTCTTCGATGCGCGGGTAGTCGAGCGGCGCCATCGTCTTCCCGTAAGTCGAACACCCAGGCGGTTCGCCCGTGACGGAGGCCAGTTTGGCCGCAGCGCGAGCCTTCGGGCTAGAGTATCTCGAGGTCTGGGACTGGTCTGCCGAGATGCTCGTCGCCCTCTGTACTCGCCCTGGCATCCCCGCGATCGAGCCTGAATCGGCCGGCTCGAATGCACTATCCCCTGAGCGGCGTGTGCTCTCCAAGCAGGGAATGCGAACTTGATGAGACACCTCGGCATGCTGCCCGGCGAGCCCCTGGGACTGCCTGGCTTTCATCTTCCAGCCTGTCGAAGCGCTGGAGCGGACGAGTACGAAAGGGGAGAGCTCGGGTGAGGCTTCGCGACAAGGTGGCTATCGTCACGCGGAGGAGAGTATCCGTGCTCGTGTGCCCTGGTTTCGAGCATGCTCCCCTCGTGAAGCGACGACCTGGTTGGGGGCAGGGCTGACGGTCGCTCAAGGGGTGAAGGGATCTCCGCGCCTGCAGCCCGGCTGCCGACTCGGTGACACGCCCGTCCTCACGGCTCCACTCAGCCTGAGGCGCGGGTATGGACGACCCCCTAAGCGCCAGGAGCAACGGGCGGCGCGCTACGCCGCGCTCAAGGTCGCCTAGACGAACCCCTCTGCGCGAGGAGCGACATCCTCGCTGTGCCGTGCCGGGCCCAGCCGGGCTGGCGAACCCCCTATGCGCCAGGAGCGACCTGCAGCTCGTCGGGAGAGGAGGTGGGAGACGCAGGCGAGCTCGGAGCCAGCTCGTGGACGAGCTCCCGCGCCTCCTCGCGCAGCCGCCGCCAGCGCGCCTTGAGCTGCTCGACCGACAGGCGCGACAGCTCCTCCCACCGCGGGTCGTCCTCGCGCGCCTCCAGCCCGTCCAGGCCGACCAGCCGCAGCAGCGCGGTGAAGGGGAACCCATGCCGCCGCAGGCCGGTCACCGCCGCAGTCCCGAAGCTGAACGGGTACTCGTCCCGGAACAGCTCGGGCCGCCGGCCGAGCGCGACCTCCACCAGCGCCGTCTCCACCAGCAGGCGCCGGCCCCGAGCCGCGAGCTGCGAGCGGAGCAAGTGCTGGGAGCGCTCCGCGCGCTGCTGCCAGCGCCCCAGCACGGCGGCGCAGCGCCGCTCGAAGTCGCGCCGGGCTGCCTCAGCCGCCTCGGCGCTCCACTCCGGCGCGGCCCCACCGGCGTCCAGCGCCTGCTCCAGCGCGGCCAGCGAGCCGAGCCACTCGGCACGGTCAGCGGCCAGCCGGTAGTAGCCGCAGAGCGGCGGGTCGCCCTCTCGCGCCAGCCGGGCCACGGCTGCCGGCCCGTCGCCCGCTGGCAGCTCGACCGCGCCCAGCAGCTCGGCGAGCAGCGGCTCGCCGTAGGTCAGCAGCCGCACCGTCTCGCTGTGGGCGTCGAACACCTCACGGTCGAAGGTGACGGCGTGCAGGCGGTCGCGCCAGCTCAGCAGCCAGGCGCCGGGGATCTCCGGGTGCAGGCGAAAGCGCTCGGCCAGGCCGGGCAACGCGGGCACGAGCCGCGCCAGGTCGGCGAGGCTCACCGGCGAGGCCAGGTGCTGCTGGAACTCGGCATCGTACAGCTCGGCGTCGAGCTCGAGCAGCGCCTGCTCCTGCCGGGCGAGCTTCTGCTCGATCTCCGCCACCTGCGCCTCCAGCTCCCGCTCGCGCTGTCGCCGGGGCTGGAGCGCCACCCGCTCGATCGCCTGCGCCACCTGGCTCAGGATCGGCTGCAGCTCGCCCACTACCGTGCGGAACCAATCGATCCGGTCGCTCAGGCGACGGTAGACCTCGGCCTCGATCGTCCCGGCATAGAAGAGGTTCCGTACCTGCACCACCGGGTAGCGCTGGCCGATCCGGTCGAAGCGGCCGATCCGCTGTTCCACGCGCATCGGGTTCCAGGGCAGGTCGTAGTTGACCAGCGCCCCGCAGGTCTGCAGGTTCAGCCCCTCGCTGGCCGCGTCGGTGCAGACCAGGATCTTGACCTGCCCGGCGCGGAAGGCGTTCTTGATCGCCTCTTTGGTCACCGGCCGCCAGGCGCCGTCGACCACGGCCTCGCCGCCACGCCCGGAGTAGCACGCCACCTGGCTGCCGTAGACCTGGCGCAGCCGCTCGCGCAGCGCGTCGAGCGTGTCGGTGTACTGCGTGAAGACCGCCACGGTCTCGTGGCGGCGGAACAGCTCCTCCAGCTCGTGCAAGAGCGCCGCCAGCTTCGAGTCGTCGCCCAGCAGACCGAGCTCCCAGACGAAGTCCTCGAGGTAGCGCGTCTCGTCCGCGAACGCCTGTCGGAGCGCCTCGGGCAGCTCCTCGCTCACGTCGTGCTCCAGCTCGGCCTGCTCCAGGTCTTCGTCGGTCAGCCCCAGGTCGGGCCGGCGCTGGCGCAGGTACTCCAGCCGGCGCTCCAGGCTGCAGCGCACCGCGTAGAAGCTGGACGTCAGCCGGCGGCGGTACACCGCCATCACGAAGCCCAGGCCCCGCCGCTCGGCCTCGTAGCGGGCGTAGAACTCGGCGATGTACTCTTCGATCCGCTCGTAGAGGGCCCGCTCGGCCGGCGTCATCTCGATCCAGACCGGCCGCGGCTCGCGCTCCGGCACGCGGGCTTCGAGCAGCCCCCGCTCGGCGTAGCGGCGCAGCAGCGGCCGGGTGTGGCGGAACATCAGCCGGGCCAGCGGGGTGTGCCGCCTGGCCCCGGCGACCAGCCAGGCGCGCTGCCGCTCGGCCAGGTGCTGGGGCGCGAGCGACGAGCGGCCGGCCAGCACGGCCTGCACCTGTTCCCAGCCCACCGCCCCGAGCTCGCCCTCCGCCTGCCGACAGAACGAGGGGTCGAGGCCGCTGCGCGCCACCTCCTCGCGCACCAGCGGCAGCACCGCTGCCCAGTCGAGCTCCGCCGGGCCGCGCCGCAGCTCGGCGAAGAAGCGCAGGAACGGCTCCGGCCCGGAGCCCCAGGTGCCGCCCAGCCCCAAGAGCGCCAGCAGATCCCAGAGCTCGACCGGGTGGAGCTGCATCGGCGTGGCGCTCAGCAGCCAGAGGGCGCGCGTGCGCCGGCTGAGGCCACGCAGCAGCGCCAGCAGCCGGTTCGGGCGGTCGGGCCCGCCGTCCGGCGCCCGGCGGCGCGCGTGGTGCGCCTCGTCGACCACCACCAGATCCCAGGGGCCGGCCTCCAGCACCTGCTCCGCGCGATCGCGCAGCTTGACGAGCTGGCTGGAGGCGAGCAGCAGCGGCTCGCCCGCGAACGGGTTCGGCCCAAGCGGCTCCCGCGCTTCGCCGCGCACCGACCAGAGCCGGCCGTCCTCGTAGCGCGGCACGTCGAGGCAGAACTTCTCGTACAGCTCTTCCTGCCACTGCCGCAGCACGCTGTGCGGAACCAGCAGCAGGGCGCGCCGAACCCGCCCGCTCAGCACCAGTTGCCGCAGCGCCAGCCCCGCCTCGACCGTCTTGCCCAGCCCCACCTCGTCGGCCAGCAGGAACCGCTCCGGGAAGCGCTCCACCAGCACCCGCGCCACCCGCGCCTGGTGCGGCCAGGGGGTCACTGCCGCCGTGGCCAGGCCCAGCCCCTCGGCCCCCACCAGCAGCGGCGCGTCGCGCAGGTAGCGGGCCACCAGCGCCGCCCGCGACTCCGGCCGCTCGACGACGTAGACGCCCCGCCTCTCCTCGACCGCGACCGCCTGCTCCAGCGGGTCGCGCTCGGGCGGCCGCTCCGGCCGGTAGCTCAGCAGGCGCTGGCGCACTGCCTCGGGCAGGCGCAGCGCGGCCCAGCCGGTCTCCTCGCCGCGCCACAGCCGCTCGAACCGCCGGACGACCTGCTCCAGGTACGGCCGCGTGCTGTCCCAGGAGAAGTAGACCGCGAACTGCTCGTAGTTGTGCTGCCAGCCGCGCGCGGACTCGTTGACGCTGCCGCTGAAGGCGATCCGGTCGCCCGCGGCGTCGGTGAAGACCCCCTCCTTGGCGTGGAAGTACTCCGCCGCCTCTTCGGCCGGCAGCGGGCGGCCCGCGCGGTCGCAGGGCAGCACCACCCGGATCTCGAGTGTTCCCTCGGCCACCATCCAGGCCAGCGCCGCCAGCCGGTCGCGCATCAGCTCGTCCTCGGGGGTGGACAGCCCTGCCAGCAGCCTCCGGCGCACCACCGCCGCCAGCTCCTCGCCGGCCACCACCGCCTGCACGTCTTCCGGCGCGAGCTGGGCGCCGACCAGCAGCCGCATCCGCCCGCCGTTGCCGATCAGCCTGGCCAGGCCGGCGGCCGCCACCGCCAGCGCCGAGCTGGAGAAGAACCCGGCCGAGCGGTCGTAGCGCACGCTCCGCTCGAGCGCCGGCAGGTAGAACTCGTGCAGCCGGTCGTCGCCCGGGCCGTAGGAGATGCGGAACGGATAGTCGCGCAGGGCGGGCACCGGCCTACTCCTCCTCCGCCTCCTCCTCGTCGGCGTCGCCGGCCTCGCCTAGGAGGGAGAGCTGCTCCACGACGGCGACCGGCTCCGGCTCAGCCGGCGGCGCGATCTCCGGGAAGAACGCCTCCCGCAGCCGCTCCAGCGTCTCCGCCTCCGGGCGCAGGAAGCGGCCGTCGCGCCCGCGGGTGCGCGGCACCGCCTCCAGCAGCGCCTGCAGGCACTGGCGGAACTCCGCGTGCTCGAGCAGCGCGGCCCGGCGCAGGAAGGCCCCGCAGGCGGCCGGCCCGTCCTCCTCGTAGACCAGCATGGCGGTGTGGACGGCGTCGACCAGCCGCGAGAAGGCGAGGGCGCCGGGGTCGACCACGCCGCGGCGCCGTCGCTCGGCCGGGGTCAACAGCGCCACCGTGCTACCCTTGCGCTGCACCAGCCGCGCCCGGCCGATGACGTCCTCGTCGAGGTCGAGCCCGACGGCCAGGGCTAGCTTGCGCGCCTCGTCGGCCGGGAACTCGACCGCGCGGAAGGTGTCCCAGGCCAAGAGGTACCAGTCGGTCTCGTGGTCGAAGCGGGCGCGCTGGCCGTGGAGCAGCCGCTCGCGGCGCAGCGCCAGCACCTCTCGGCGGGCCAGGTCGAGCGCGGTCTCCGGCCGGAGCACCCGGGGCTGGCCGGTCTGCGGGTCGGTCTCGCTGGTGAGCACTGGCCACTGGGCCGAGATGACCGAGAGCGCCGGGCCGTAGGCGGCCAGGAACAGGTCGACCCCGCCGACGCCCAGCGCCGCTAGCTCCCGCGCCCGCTCCCGCACCCGGCGGCTCAGCTCGCCGCGCAGGTCGTCCCACCAGACGGCGCCGTCGCCGGGCGGCCGCTTGCGGCAGACCAGCAGGATGGTGCTCTGGGCCGCATTCTTCTTCGCCTGGTGCAGGCTGTGCTCGAACTCGGTGTGCACCGGCCAGGAGGCGACGATCTGGAAGCCGGCCTGGATCAGCGCCATGGCGAGGGCGTCCCAGGCGTCGACCCGCTTGTGGGTGAACATCACGGTGAGGACGCCGTCGGGCCGCAGGACGCGGGCGCACTCGCGGAAGACGGCCGTCATCTTGCGCTCATAGTCCTGGTCGGCCAGGTCGCGGGCGCGGCGGCCCTGGCCAAGGCCGGCGAAGCGGGCCGGGTTGGCCACCGCCTCGTTCTCCTTGTCGGCCAGCGGGGCGGCGAACCAGTCCGGGTAGAGGTGCCCGGCGGTGCGCTTGAGCCAGACGTAGAAGAAGTCGGAGAGCTCACCGTACTGGACGTTGTCGTAGTAGGGCGGGTCGATGCAGACGAGGTGGACGGAGCCGGCGGGCAGGTGCGGCAGGTTGCGGGCGTCGCCCTGGGTGACGCGGAGGCGCTCGACCGGCGAGGCGCCGGTGCGCTGCCAGAGCGGGAGCCGGGCCGGCTGAGCCAGCCGGGCGATGCCGCGGTAGGCGTCGACCACCTGGTCGATGGCCCAGTCGAGCCCCTTGCCGGCCGCCACCACCGCCATCTCGCCGAAGCTCCACATCATGGCGAAATCGTGCCTGTCGAAGGTATTTGCGAGCACTTGCCGCTGTGGAATCCAACGGGCCATCAGCGAGTTCCGATCCGCCAGCTTGTCGACGGCCAGCGCGAGGTAAGTGAGGACGGCCCGGGCGCGGTCGGGCGGCAGCGCCTGGCGCAGCTCCGGCTCGAGGGAGCGCAGGGCCTCGACGGTCGCGCCCAGCGCCAGGAGCTGGCGGGGGGCGAAGAGGTCGCGCCAGCGGGTCATGCCGTAGAGGCGATGCCCGCGGTTGTAATTGCTCACCTCAGGGATCTCCTCATCGGGCACCAGGTCGCGGGCCAGCCAGCCGGGGAGGCGGCGGGCCAGCTCGGCCTCGGCCGCCGCCGCGGCGGCGAGGTCGGCCTCGGTCGGCGGGCGGAAGTCGACGCCCTGGGGCGTCTTGACGACGACGGCGTAGAGCTGCTGGCCCATGCGGCCGGCCTGGGCCTCGCGCTTGACGTACTCGCCGTCGACCACCTCGCCCGTCCAGGGGGAGACGGCGACGCCGCGGCGGACGGTGCCCGGCTCGGCGACGCGGTCGGCCTCGGGGCCGCGGACGACCTCGAAGCGACAGGCGGGCCAATCGGGCTGGCAGCGGAGGCGGGCGGCGACGTGGGCGCGGTCGTCGCGCTGGAGCCACCAGTTGGGGGAGAGTGGGATCGGCTTGCCGGTCTGCGGGCAGGCGACGGTGCGCGCCCAGAGGTAGGCGTGGACGAGGCCGTTCGGGTCACGGGGGTAGACGGCCTCGAGAGCCGGTTCCAGCCGTGCGATCAGTCGGGCGCCCCACTGCCTAACGTCTTCGGCCAGCGCTTCGCCGAAGCGGGTGGGGTACTCGAGCGTGGCTTGCAAGATGACGGCGGCGACCGGGTTGAGCTCGTTGGCGTGTACCGTCATCCCGAGCCGCAGAGCCTCGAGAGGGATCGAGCCGCCGCCAGCGGTGGGATCGAGCATGGTGACATGGTCGCTTTGCGAGTGCTCCGCAAGCAGGTGTGCCAGAGCAGCCAGCTCCTCTTCAGGCGGTGAGAACGTGAACGCCCGGTCGTAACCGAATCCCCCGGCCGCGAGGCGCTCGCCGCGCGCGTTGGCCAGATCGATCCTGACCCGGGCAGCGACGGGGTCGCCGTGGATGCCGAGGAGCCAGCGGAACCAGGCGTGGTAGACCTCGCGGGTGGGGAAGCGCTGCAGGAGGGGCGCGGGCCAGTCGGGCCGCCAGGCCGGCAGGAGGCTGGCCAGCACCGCGGCGCGGCTGACCACCAGTGGCCGCCGCGCCCACCAGACGTGGAGGCGGTTCGGGGGTGGGTGCTGGCCGGTGCTATTCTCGCGCCGGGCCTCGATGCCCAGTTCCTGAATGGGCAGCCACTCCTCGATGAGGAGCGTGGCAGTCTGCGCCGTGGCTGCCAGTGCGCCGTCGTTGGTGGACGTCATATTGGCGTGTCCTTTCTGCCCTCACCCCCTGGCCCCCTCTCCCGCCAGCGGGAGAGGGGTGGCTGCCCTCACCCCCCGACCCCCTCTCCCGCGTGGTGCGGGCGAGGGGGTGCTGCTGGCGCCCTCACCCCCGATCCCCTCTCCCACTCGGTGGGAGAGGGGTGCCCGGAGGGCGGGGTGAGGGAGACGCAAACCGGCGCGGGCGGCGCTGGACGACTGTCCCCTTGTCGTCCACCCAGGCGCGGGCGGCCAGCCCCAGCTCGGGGCCGCCCCACCAGAGCGTCCAGCCGCCGAAAGCCGGGCGGGTCAACGTGTAGACGTCGTCGCGGTAGCCGGCCCACCAGAGCCAGCGGGGCAGCGCCGCAGGCACGGCGACCGGCTCGGCCACCGCGAGTTCCCCCGCCAGCGGGATGTCTTCGACGCTACCGTCCTTCGTCTGGAACTGCGCCAGCGGCCCGTGTGGCGCGACGGTGAGGAAGACGCCGCGAGCCTGCCGCCCGCCCTGGGCCAGGATCGCCCGCCGGGCCGCCTCGTAAAACGCCGCGGCATCGAGCACCGCGACGGCCGGGCCGAGGTCGAAGCGCAGCTCCGCGGCTGCCTCGTGGCAGGGCTGTACCGGCACGCGCAGGCGGAAGGGGAGCGCGAATTCGGTGCAGACGCCTCGGAGAAGCAGAGCGCTTGGCCTGCGCCTCCTGCCGACGAGCCGGGTCGCCAGCGTGGGCCGGACACGATCGACCTCGAACCAGTCCTCCTCCGAACTGGAGGCAGTGAAGGAGCCTTCCGGCCACGGGCCCTTGCCGCGCCACCAGACGGCCAGGTGGCGCCGGCCGAGCCAGACGCCGTCCCCACCCCAGGGCGCCGGGCCGGGCGCCACGAGCACGACGTCGTTGCGGAGCAGCGGCAGTTTCAGCATGCAGCCCGATCCTCCATTCCGGATCCCCGGCGGGGATCCTGGCGCGGGGCATGGTCGCGGTCGTCCCACGCTGCGATCCGTGCCCCTGGTCTCACGGCCGCTGAGACCGTTTTCTTTTCGCCGACCCGCGCCCCCGGTGCTGCGTCAGTGGCTCGTCTTCCGGCAGCCAGGTTTCCGACGCCAGACAGCCCTCTCAACTGCCGATCTCACTCCCCGGCGAGGAGGAGGCGCAGGGCGCGGCGGGCACGCCTCTACACTTGTCCAACGACTCCAGCACTATTATCCACGCTCTCGGCTAGCCCGCGTAAGAGCCGCGCGCTCGTCTCGAGGTCGAGCATCGACAGCACTTCCTCTCGCTGGAGCCTCTCAGGGAGATGGCGGAACATCGGCGGCAGCGGAAGGTTCGTGACGAAGCGTCGCCATTCGGCCCTCACCAGCCGGGCCAGCGACTCCGGCGTACAATCGGCCAGCGCATGGAGCGGAGGTGAATCCGCGCACCACACCCGCCAGGCATCGTGGCCGAGAACCCGCGTTTCCTGCGCCCGGAGCCAATGGGTCAACAGTAGGTTCGCGACCGTGCCGGCAAAGGTGTAGGTGACCCAGTATCCGCGAGGCTCCTTCGAGACAACCTGCCTCGCTGCGAACCGCGGCTGCATGGTGGCCCGCCATTCCTGTAAGCGTTCCCTGGCCCATCTGCTGTACCGGATCGGGAGCCTCGCTAGCTCGGCGTCCGGCATGGTGAGCACCTCCGCGATCTCATGTGCGACGCGGGCCGGGATGGGCTCGGCCGGCGTACGGTACTGGGCAAGCTCAGCCTCGGACGTTACCAGGTCGAGCACCCGAACGTTCTGTGGTTCGACGTCGAGCACGAGCCGCGGCTGCCCGGCGACCAGCACGACATCGCCCGCCCGAAGCTGTAACGAGTACTGCCTCGGGATTTCGGCGACGGGGATGAGCCGGCCGCTTCCCTCTCGAAGCACCACGGCCTCGGCTTGCTCCGGGATGTTCCCCCAGAACATGCCGAGTGCCTGCCACGTGTGGAACTTGTCGGTCGGGCGCCAGAGGTTGTGCCGCTGGGTATGCTCGAGTACCTTTGCGTCCACCAGCTTATCCAGGATCGATGCCAGGGTAGTGGTCGTAGCGAACTCGGGCGCACGTGCCATGACTCGCTGGAAGCCGTCAGGCGCCACCACGCCCCAGTGGCAGCAAAGGGCGAGGAGTTGCTGTGCAAGCACGGAATGGTAGTGTGGGAGCACACGCGTTTCCAACTCCGACTTGACCGCACAGCTCGTCAGCGCTGCGAAGGTGAGCAGGTGATTGTCCGGATCCGCATCCTCACCCGACGGGTAGTACGCAGGACACGCAGCGTAGACGATGCTGGTCTCCGTGCGACGGTTGCCGCGCCCGAGTCGCTGCAGGAAGCTCGTAACGGTGTTCGGAGCGCCCCACATGGCGACGGCGTCGATGTCACCGATGTCGATGCCCAACTCGAGGGTGCTCGTAGCGATGCAGACCGCGCGTGACCGCTCGCGGAAGGTGCGTTCGACCTCTTCACGGTAGTTACGGTGCAGGGAGGAGTAGTGCAGGAGAACGGGGACGTGCTTGATGCGCTCGCCCAGCTTCCAGCGGAGCCAGTCGCACTGGACGCGCGTATTGGCGAACACGAGCACCTTTCGGTGATCCTCCAAGATCTCCAGTAGCCAGGCGGCTGCGGCGTCCGCCAGCCCATCGAGCGAGTCCGCCGTGACCTGATCCAGGAGGATTTCGAGCGCTCGCGCACCTGGAACGCTGACCACTTCGAGCGGGGCATCGCTACCGCGGAAGAACTCGGCGACCAGTTCCGGCTCTCCGACGGTTGCCGAGAGGCAGATCCGCTGGAGCGGCCGGCCGGTGTACTGCTTCAGCCGCTCGAGCAGGCAGTAGAGTTGCAGACCGCGCGGCGTGCCATAGAACTGGTGAGTCTCGTCCACCACGACTGCCTGCACCTCGCGGAGTCGATCGCGCACATAGTCGTGCTGGAGGGAGAGCATCACTTCCAGTGACTCAGGAGTAGTGAGGATGATGGCCGGCGCCTCTCGCCCGCGGACTGTCTTGCGCTCGCCGTGCCGCACGGCGAGCCGGAGGCCGCAGGCGTCGAGGCGTTCCGCGAGCCTTACTTCCAGGTCGTTGACCAGCGCTCGCGTGGGGGCGATGTACAGCGCAAAGGTAGTGCCTGGGTGATCGATCGCCATCTCCGCGAGCGGCGCGACGACAGCTTCGGTCTTACCGGATCCGGTGGGTGCTACGAGCAAGAGGTTGCGCCGTTGGAGTACCAGGGGGATGGCTTGCTCCTGTGCGGGACGGAGTCTGCTGAAGGATCTGAAGAAGGCGTCATAGACGCGCGGCAACCGCGTTCGCCAACCTGCGCTCATCGTCGCCCTACCGCCTCGCCCGCCGCACTTGAGACGCGTGCACTTGCACGCGTATCGGCATTCGGCCCTCGACAACGACGTAAACCCGCTCGCCGTTGATGGAGAAGACACGGCCGTTCCAGCCGCTGAAGTGCCCCCCGAGAATCTCGACCCAGTCACCGACCTGTAGTCTAGGTCGCGCCGGCTGGGGCGGTGTCACCGGGACGCGTGGTGCTGGCCTCGGTGTCTCTTCACGGGGTGGATCCTTCGTTTCGGGTGCCGCCGGGGCGGCGCGCTGCGGCACCGTCGGGTACTCGTTCTGGTGGAGTACCTCAAGGAGGGTGACGACGATCTGGACGAAGATGCGCCAGCGCCCAGAGGGTGCAGAGAGAGAGCGTTTCCAGGCACGCTCGGCGAGCTTCCTCGGACTGCTGGGAGGCTGCCAATCGAATGCCACGCTGTGGAGCCGCTGAATACGCTCGGCGACCGCAACTGCAATTGTCTCGTCAAGCGCCGGTGGATAGACAAGTTGTCCCATCACGGGAGGGACACCCTGGCCATAAGTCATGGCGAACAGCGGCACGACCGCAGGCTCCAACGCGATGGTCAGGTGCTCCAGGACTTCCCGGAAGATCGGCTTCTGCCGGCCAGCCAAAAGCGTATAGTTCTCCAGTTCGTCGAGACAGAGCACCAGGCCGCGGAGACCCTGCGACCGCAAGTCGTCGGCGAGATAGCCAAGGTACGTGCTGAGCTGTGTGCGCATGTAACGATCGGTGTGATAGTCGGGCTGCCAGCTCAACAGCTCATCCCAACGGCTGAGGTCGATGTCCGGGTAGTTCCACCGGACTTCCCATAGGACATGTCGAAGGAGCCAGGCCGGCTTATGCAGCCCAAGGTTCTGCTGCCGGTCGTGGTTGACGACTACCCAGGCGAAATCCCGAGCACGGGCTTCCTCGGCGATCAATCGCAGGGTGTGACTCTTTCCCTCGCCGTAGTCGCCCCGGACGACCAGGGGGCTCACCCCCTGGCCTGCTGCGGCCCGCTGGAGAACCGAGTCGACCGTCTCCAAGACTCGATCCATCCCGACGCTCAAGAAGCGAACGCCTTCGCGCGGTGGACGCCCGGCCTTCAGCGCCCAGACAGCACGCCGGCAGGCGTGCTGGTCGGATAGGAGGGGGTCAGGCGGTGTGGAAGTCGTCATGTGACGCACCCCACGGCACATAGCGCTCGCGCTCGGCTGCTCGGATGGTACTAACGACCGTTGCATCCGACGGTATCAGGTCTGCGAGTGGCACATCCTGGTTTTGCTGAGCGCTCTCAAGCACAGTAACCGTAAGCTGGACGAGGTAGCGGGGAGCAGCGACCTCAGGACTCTGGCTGGCTCGGTCGGCGAAGCTCCTGAGCACTTCGTCGGGAACACGCTCGGCCGCTTCCCAGCGATGGGCCACCGCGTGGACGTCTCTGATGCGCTGCGCCAGCTCGAAGAATTCATGAGGCTCCAGCGGCAAGCGGTTGAGGTTGACAGTCACCGAGCGGTAGTCGCGGGAGGAAAACCCAGTCAGCATGCCGCCGATCCGCTGAGAGAGAGCAGGGTAACTGGGTATTCCTCTTTGATGATCCTGTAGCGCCTGCTCAGTGAGCGAACAGAGCATCACTAGGCTTGGAATGCTCTCTGTGTCGTCGATGAACTGGCGCAGCACTTCGTAGGAGCCGTTGCGAGCCGACTGGCTTTGGGTAAGAAGTAACTCGAGCTCGTCGAGGAAGAGTACCAACCCGCTGTAACCGAGGTGGCGGAGGAATACCAGGAGCGAGCGGAGCATGGCACGGGAACAGGCGCGGTCGATGCGCGCTCGCACACCCGGCGGCCTGATCGAGTCTCCCTTCAACCACTGCAGGTAGGGTGTGAGGCCCGCTGTGTCCGCGCCATACGTCATCCACTCGTGGAGATAGCCACGCATGGCCTGGCGGAAATCCGGATCCAGCCCAGTGAGGTGGTCGAGGGCCGCCAGTTCCTCAGTCAACCGTTCGCCAGAGTCCACCCCGGCACACCAGCGAGTGAGTATATGTTCGATGCCGGAGCGGTCATCAGGAGACCACCCAACGGTGAGGTTCTCCAGGAGCTTCCGCCAAACGAGATCGAAACGGTCGAGCCGCACGTCTTTGTTGAGGGCGACTTCGGAGACGACGAACGAGCGCTCGTACGCCAAGTGCGCTGTGACCCGCAGGAAATGGGTCTTGCCGCTCCCGTAGTCACCGACGATGAAGCGAACCGCGGACAGCTCGTCTTCCCTGGCAGCGTCCAGATACCAGGTCATCCCGTCGAGCCACCGCGCGCGTCCGACGTGCAGGAAGCGTGCGAGCGGAGGAGGTGGCGGCGTGCCGTGTTTCAAAGCCTCGATGATCTTCAAGGCGTCCCTACGGCTCAGCTCTTGCATGCCCTCGCCTCCCCTAAATCGGTATAAACGAGAGAAGCCCGTAGTTCTGGCCGATGCCGGTGCCGAAGTTCACGACGAACAAGGCCTCTTTGGGGTTGCGCACGGGGTGGAGGTGCAGGGAGAACCGATCTACCCGCGTGTATCCTGCCTCGAGCAGTCGTCCCAGGTCGACTGCGAACTCGTCGGGTGGATACGGGCGGAAGTGGCGGGGGTCAGCGCTGTGAAACGCTCTCTGCACCTGTCGAGAGACGACGAGGAACTTATGTACGGTGAAGATGGAAACTGGCTGACCAGCCCGCCCCGCATGCCCATGGGCGGTGAGCGCCAGTTCGTAGGCTCTGAACAGGTCGCTGAGGAACCGCTCGGGATCGAGTGGCCTGTCAAAGAGGCGGTGGAGTTCAGCACGAACGGCTTCTGCGACGGCTTCGACCGAGATATCGCCTGTAAGCTGCCGCGAGTGGAAGGTTGTCCCCACCGTCGCTTGGTACTTCTGATCGTCGATCCGAACTTGGATCACGTGGCGGATCCGATAGCCTTCGCTCAATCGCCCTTCGAGGATTTCATCGGCCGGGAGCGCCTGGCGCAATAGCCCTGTGTAATGGGCAAGCTGCTCTCGAGCCATATCCTCGGCCCAGGTGCGTAGCCTCGTCACGGTCGCGGCCTGCTCTGGCGTGACCTTCGCAAGAGAATCGAGCCTGGCGAGCAGCGCGAACGGGCGGCGCTCGGCGTACGGCAGAATCTTCAGCACCTCCTCCCACTGCTGACGAGCGCTCCGAGCAGCTTGCTCCCGCTGACGGCACTCGCGGATCACCTCCTGTACGTGCTTATGGAGGCTAGCTATCAGATCTCCGTCTCTTTCACGGCGAAGGTTCTTCGCCACATCACGCTCTATAAAGGTCACTAGTCTCCTCCACGACTCAACGCCTGACAACCTCAGTTCCGGTGGTCAGTTTCGGTTCACTTGTCGGTGTTCGAGCCCTGCGTTACCCAGCGCACGATCAGGCTAGCTCGAAGTAATTAGGAATTCAAGTAGGAAGGGTCAAGCTTCACCCCCCGGCGAGGAGGAGCCGCAGGGCGCGGCGGGCGCGGCGGCCGCTGTCGCGCGCCACGCACTTGCTGAACCAGTAGTACGCCTCCTCGTCAGTCATCGACCGCACGCCTGCGGCCACCCGCTCCATGCGCTCGACGCGCCGCAGGGGACGCAGCGCCAGGAACAGCAGCCCCAACCGCACGCCGGTCGTCTCGCCCAGCGACAGCTCGCGGGCCCCGTCCTCCGGGGCGCGTCGCGCTGCCGCCTGCGGCCGCTGCTGGGGCCCCCGTACGGTCTCCCGACCGCATGGGAAAGCCTGCTCACCCCCGCGGAGCCCCCGGTAGCCCTCGGCGCGCAGCAGCTCGAGCACCTGGTCGAGCGCTACCAGGAGCGGCGTGCCCTCCAGCGCGGCCAGCCGGCGGTACGCCGGCCTGCGGCCGTTGCTCGCGGGCGGCTGCTGCCACAGCGTCAGCCGCAGCGCGTCTCTGGCGAGCGGCTCCACCCGCAGGCGAAATGCCCGCTTCGTCTCCTCGCTCACTGCTCGACCTCCCGGCGCTCCCCGGCCGGCTCCGCCTCCAGCTCCAGCCGGCCGAAGGGGAGGCCGGCGAACACCTCTGCGAGCTGGCCGAGCTCGTCGTCCACCGCCAGGCCGTCCGCCCCGTAGTCCAGCTCCGCCTGGGCCCAGGCGGTCAAGGCCCGGGCCTGCGGGCCGAGGCTCTCGAGCACCTGCCGCAGGGGCCGCGAGCGGCTCTCCTCGCCCTGGAAGCGGAGGTCGAGGAGCTCGCCCTCGCCGAACTCGGCCACGGCCTTGAGCGAGACCCGGACACGGCCGCGCCCGAGCTGGCCCAGGGCCACGCCCAGCGACCGGAGTTCCTGCACCGCCGCCTGGCCAGCGCCCTCCAGCGTCAGCCGCAGCCGGGCCAGCCTGGTCACCTGGTGGTCGCGGCAGCGGTCGAAGATTGACTGGAAGGCCTGGGCCGGCGGCCCGGCTGCCCGCAAATCGACCAGGAGCGGCGGGTGCGGAGTTGCTTCGGGCCCGCCGCAGGTGCAGGCCTCGACCGGGTTGCCGCAGACCGGGCACCGCTCGCCGGGCAATTCGGGCGGCTCGCGCCGACCGGCGCGGGGCAGGCCGAGGCGCGCGGCCTCGTCCGGGGTGTAGAGGAAGGTCTCCTCGCTGATCTCCACCAGTGGCTCGGGCGAGTCGGCGTCGTAGGCCACCCCCTCGCTGGCCGGGTAGTAGACCCAGGCGCCGCTGCGGATGCCCTCGCGGACGGTGCGCTTCAGGAGGTTGAGGTCGGCCAGCATCGGCAGGTTGACCCGCTGGGCGAAGGCGCGGCGGACATCTTCGGTGCTCACTTTCCCCTGCTGGCCGTTCCAGGCGCGGGCCCGCACGAAGGCGGCGGGGAGCGGGCTGTCGTCGCCGAGCCGGAGCTTCTCGAGCTGGCGCAGCAGCCTGACGACGACGTCGGTCTGGTTCCCCTTGACCGCCCCCTGATCCTGGGCCGGCAGCACCTCGCGGGCCAGCGGCACGCCGCCGCGTGGCACGTCGCCACTCGGGTAGTAGAGGAAGCGGTAGGCCCGGGTGATGCCGACGCGCAGCTCGAGCTCGGCCTGGTCGCGCAGCTCGCGCAGCCGCCGCTGCTGCTCGGGGTTGAAGTCGCGCAGCCGGGCCGGATCGCCGGCCAGGCGCTCGATCGCCAGGTAGCGGCGGGCCAGCTCGACCAGTGAGGCGAGCTGCTGCTGGTCGGCCACCAGGAAGACGAGGTTGTTGCGGTAGCGGCGGAAGCCGCCGGCCACGCCGGCCTGCTCGAAGAGGGCGCGCACCAGCTCGGGTGGGTCTGACATGGCAGCGGTGGCGGCAGCGGCGTCGAAATGGACGATGACCAGCTTCGGCACCGCGGCGTCGTCCGGCACGTCGACCGGCTCGCCGGGGAAGAAGACGGGCGCCAGCGCACCCGGCTGCCAGATCTGCCGGATGCGCTCTTCGAGCTTGGCCTTGGCGAGCGTGACCGCGACGACTGCCACCTCGTCGGCGATGAGCTTGGGGAGCTGCACCTCGGTGCCGAAGCGAAACCGGCGGCCGTCGTCGGCGAGGTACCAGCAGCGCTCGAGGAGCTGGTCGAGCGCCCGGCGCAGCGGCACCGGGTCGTCGCCCGGCTCGAGCACGGCGGAGAGCAGGGCAGGCTCCTCGATCCCGGCGGCCTGCGCCTGCACCAGGCTGTTGAGGAAGATCGCGGTCGCCAGGCGCTGGGCGTAGGGCGGGCGGCCGGGGGCAGCGAACTCGGCGTCGATCGCTTGCGCGTGGGCCGGCTGGCCCGGCACCCGGGAGGCGATGTCGGCCTCGATCACCTGCTTGAACGCCGGACGGTCGAGCCGGCTGGACAGATCTTCGACGATCGCCGGCAGGCCGAGGTCGACGTGGTGCGGGTGGATCAGGGAGAGCGGCTGCGGGCGGCGCTCCCAGAGCCGGCGGACAACGAGGGCAAGCAGCCGGAGCGCGCCGCGGGTGCGCTGGAAATTGGGGATGGTGGCGACGCGCAGGCTGAGGACGCGCAGCAGCTCGGGGTGGAACGGGTAGGTGGCGACGATGCGCTCAGCGTAGGCAGGCGTGGTGACCTCGTGTACGAGCGGCGTGCCCTGCTCGGCGAGCCGACGGTAGAAGGCGAGGTAGGTCTCCGCCGTCTCGCGGGCCGCCTGGCGGTCGATGGCCCGGAACAGCCGGTGGGCGACGATCGGCGCGGTCTCGTCCTCGGCCGCAGGGGTGATCACACGCTCGGAGCGGGCGGTGACCCGTCGGGCCTCGGCCAGTCGCACCCGCAGCTCCTCGCTCTCCCGCCCGAAAGCGTCGGTCGGGTCGGCCAGGGTGAGCACGACGACCACGCGCTCGCGGCTGGCGGCGAACTCGAGCAGCGACATCAGGAAGGCGACTGTCTGCTCGGCCAGGTCGCCGCGGCCGGTGGCGGTGGGCACCGCCCCGGCGGCCCGCAGGTAACGGGCGACCTCGTCGAGCAGGATCAGGGTCGGCCGGTCGCCGACGAGCTGGTCGAGGAGGCCGGTTCCAGGGGCAGCCTTGGTCTGGCGATCGGACTCGGCGACGAGCTGGTAGCCAGCGGCGCCGCCGAGCTGGTACGCGAGCTCGCCCCAGAGCGTGTAGGTGGTCACGTCGCGGTGGAGCAGGCCGGCAGTGGGGTCGAGTTCGGATCCGACGATGCCGGCGATGCGCACCGAGCCCGGCGGCGGGATCAGCTCCGGGGCGACGAGCGCGGCTGCCTGCGGGCTGCCGCTGGCCGCGTGGTAGAGCGCGATCAGGTTGTGCGTCTTGCCGCCTCCGAAGGGGGTCTCCAGCCGGACGACGGCGTTGGCGGTGGGATCGCGGCCGGTCAGCCGGCCGAGCGCCTCGCGCAGGACGGTGCGCAGGCCCTCGGTGGGATAGGTGTTGTCGAAGAAGGCGGCTGGATCCTGGTAGACGGGGTCGGCCGTGCCGTCGAGCACGTCCTTCAGGCGAGCGGCGAACAGCTCCTCGCGCAGCTCGCCGTGCAGGACTTCTGCCCGCGGCTGGCAGGTCTCGTAGAGCGATCTCATCCCTCCCCCTCGTGGTCAGCGGGCTGGGGGCAGTGGCCGACCGGTGGGGCCGGTGCTGCGGGATACCCCCGGCTGCCCGATTTGGGTGACCACAGTATAAGGCAGGCTTGGCAGGAGGCAAGGGGCGCGCAGGCGCTGGCCTGGAGCGAAGGCCGGGTGCCACTGGCAGTGCGGCCGGAGTGCCATCGAGACCCCGCTCGGTACTGGGAGCCTTGCTACACTCGCGGCGAGCGCGGGAGGCGACGGAGGTTATCGTCGTACTGGTCGCTCGCAGGACTGCGAGCAGCGGCGCCGTCGCCGGCGGAAATCCCACGCGCTGAGCCGCAGATTTCTGCGTCCGTACGCTGGTGCGGAAAGTGGGACTCGAACCCACACGGGGGTCGCCCCCCAGCGGTTTTTAAGACCGCCGCGTCTGCCGTTCCGCCATTTCCGCCTGGGTGGCTCTCCCACCTGGCTCGTGGCCGACCCCACGGCGCGACCGGTGTCCGGCCCACGGGCCGGACGGGGCGGGAGGTGGCCTCCGCGCGTACCGTCACTCTACTATTCTACCCCCGGCGCTGGCCGGAGAGACAGAACGAGCGGCTTCGGACGAAGCCGCTCGCCGCTGCTTTCCTGTGGAGCGGAAGACGGGACTCGAACCCGCGACCTTCTCCTTGGCAAGGAGATGCTCTACCGATCTGAGCTACTTCCGCCTGCCCGGCGGTTCTCTCCGCCGCACTCAGAAGTGTACTCACCAGCGGTCAGGCTGTCAAGCCGTGCGTGACGAGCAGGTCGGCCCCGTGTGCGGGCCGCCGGAAAGGGGCTGGTTTTACCCCATGCCGCGGGATCGTTTACCCCGGCCGGATGTGCCAGCGAGCGAACTATGGCGCCCAGGAGAGGCCCGAGGGGACGTCGATCGCCTCGGCACGGAAGAGCCGCTTCGGCTCGCCCGCGCTCGGCCGGCCGTCGGCCCCGACGGTGAAATCGACGTACTGCACCTCGAAGGTGCTGCCCTCGAGCTGGAGGAAGGCGATCATGGTGCCATCCGGCGACCACGCCGGTGACCCGACCGCCCCGGTGGTGGTGAGCTGCACCGGATCGCCTCCGGTGGCTGGAACGACGAAGAGGTCGTTCGCCTCACCGTGCCGGCCGACGTAGGCGATCCAGCTCCCATCCGGCGACCAGGCCGGCGCGTAACTCCCGTCACCACCTTGGACGAGGGGCGCCAGCTCGCCGGTCGACAGGTTCAGCACCCACAGGTCGGTACGCCGGCGAAGGCCGTCGTCGGTCGTCGTCCGGTGTGCGAAGGCGATCCGCGTGCCGTCCGGCGAGACCGTGGGCGACTCGACGTTGTCACCGAGCGCGGTGGACGCCTGGACGAGCCGCGGCGCCCCGCCACCGCTCGGGATGAGCCAGAGGTAGTTCTTCGCCGAGTTGAGGTCGCTCACGTAGACGATCTGCTGGCCGTCGGGCATCCAGGCCGGGTCGAGCGCCCAGACGCTGTTGCGGACGTAGGCTTCGCTCCCGGGCTGCAGCGCAGGCTGGTTCTTGGTGAGCTGCCGCACGCCTTGGCCGTCCGCCCCGGCCACATAGAGGTCGGAGAAGGCGTCGCCGAAGCGGACGAACGCGAACCGGCTGCCGTCGGGCGACCAGCTCGGTGAGGCGGCGTCGCCGAGCTGGAGCAGGCGCCGGATCTTGCCGTCCTGCCAGAGGTAGATGTCGCCGTGCTGGACGAACAGGATGCGCCCCTTGGGAGCGGCTCCGGCGACCCATTCGGGGTTCGCGATCGGGTCTGGCTCGCCACAGGCGGTGACGAGCATCGTGAGGGCGGCCAGAACGCAGAGGAGCAGCCGTCCAGTGAGCGCTGGCCGCCGCCTATTGCCCACGCGGTTCATTCACCCTCATTTCGGTAACCCAGTTCGGCGAGCGCAGCGAACGCCTCGGCCGACTCGTCCCAGGGGCGACGCTCTGAGCCGTAGATAATACATCGCTCGTGTCCTTTGCCCAAAAGGAGTACTGCGTCGCCCGGTCTGGCCCGCCGTATCGCTTCCCGGACGGCCAGTGACCTGTCCTCGATCCGTAAATAGTCGCGACCCTCCACCGCGCCCGCGCGGCGCGCACCCTCGGCGATCTCGGCGATGATCTGGTGAGGATCCTCGTACCGGGGATCCTCCGAGGTGAAGACCGCAAGATCGGCCAGCCGGGCCGCGATGGCGCCCTGGAGCGGTCGCTTGGCGCGGTCACGCTCCCCAGCGCTGCCGAACACCGTGATCAACCGGCCCGGAACCAGCCCACGTACGAGCTCGAGAACCCGCCGCAGGGCCTCCGGAGTATGCGCATAGTCGACGATGACCGTGAAGGGCTGGCCGGCGTCGATGCGGCGCAAGCGGCCTGGCACGTGGTCGAGGCTCTCCAGTCCACGGGCGATCTGCTCCGGCGACAGGCCAAGGAGGTGCCCGGCGGCAGCAGCCGCCAGCGCGTTCTCGACGTTGAAACGCCCGAGCAGCTTGAGGTGGACGGGCGCCGACCCGCCCGGGGTGACCAGCTCGAACTCGCTGCCGGACGCCCGTGTCCGGATGTCGAGCGCCCGCACGTCGGCCTGGCTCGAGCGGCAGCCGAACCAGACCAGCGGTGCCTCGCCGGCAAAGGCGGCGACCGAGCGCGCTCCCTCGTCGTCGGCGTTCAGGGCGACGCCGTGCGGGTAGGGGCGACGTGGATCGCGCTCGTCGACGAATTCGAGCAGGCGCGCCTTCGCTCTGCGGTATGCCTCGACCGTGCCGTGGAAGTCGAGGTGCTCGTGCGTGATGTTGGTGACGACGGCGATGTCGAACGCGCAGCAGTCGAGCCGGTGCATCGCCAGCCCGTGGGACGTCGCTTCGATGACAGCCCACTGCGTGCCGGCGCGCCGCATCTCAGCGAGCATCCGCTGGAGGTCGAGCGATTCGGGGGTCGTCTGGCGGGTGTCGTGCTCGACGACCTGCTCTCCGACCCGGATAGCGACGGTGCCGATGAGGCCGGTACGGCATCCTGCCTCTCTGAGCATGGCCTCGATCAGGAACGTGGTGGTCGTCTTGCCATCGGTTCCAGTGACGCCGATCACGCCGAGACTGGAGGAGGGATGGGCGAAAAAGGTGGCAGCGACTCGGGCCAGCGCAGCCCGGCTGTCCTCGACCTGGACTGCTGCCTCGAAGCCGTCGAGCGCATCGCTCCACGCTTCGACCAGAGCAGCGACCGCGCCGCGCTGGCGAGCGTCTTCGAGGTAGCGGTGACCATCGGTATAGGTGCCGCGCATGGCGACGAAGAGCGCCCCCGGCGTCGCCTGCCGCGAGTCGTAGCAGATGTCGGCGATCGCGGCGTCGAGATTGCCGGCAGCCCGGAGCGCCGGTAGGCGATCCACTAGGGCTCTCAAGGGGAGCATGGGTCACCCTTCCATCGGTCGTAGCCGTCGCCAGGCCCAGACGAGGGGGCGGCAATAGACCCGCTCGAACACACCGGGGTAGGAGGACACGTCACCGCCGAAACCTGCCTTGAAGCGGTAGACGCCCCAGAGGCCCTGGCGGACGTTGACCTGGTTCTCAGGGACATCCTCGGGCGGCTCATCGGTCGATGGGATCCCCCAGAGGTCGTAGCGACGGCATCCACGCGCCCTGGCCCAGCGCATGGCCGCGAACTGCACCAGATAGGATGCCATGTGCCGTTGATGGCGTGCCGCCGAGGCGCCGTACAGGTAGACGGCCTCGGCGCCGAAGCGCACGACCAGTGCGCCAGCGGCGGGCTCTCCGTCTTTCTCGGCGATGATCAGCGCGGCGTCCTCGCCGAAGACGTCGATCAGGTCACGGAAATAGTCCAGGCGATGGATACCGAAGCCGTCCCGGCGGCTGGTCTCCCTGAGCAGGTCATAGAAGACGCCCAGGTCAGCCGGCGTGCCGATGCGCACCCGGACGCCACGGCGCTCCGCGAGCCGGATGTTGTACCGGGTCTTGGGCTTCATCCGCGCGAGGAGCGTCTCGTCGTCCGTATCGACAGCGAGGCGAATCGTCCGCTGTGGCTGGATGACGGTCGGGCTCGCTCGCCAGCCGGAGGCACTGCTCAGGATGGCGCAGCCGGAAGCGTCCTCTGGCTCGGCGAGCACACAGATCGCCCTCTCTCGAAGGGCCAGTCGATCGATCGTGCGCTGGTAGGCGCGGGCAGTCGCGGGAGTGACCGCCCGCTGAGCGACGAGCGGGCCACGGGGGACGTAGCCGATGCTGATCGGGCCTGCTCGCCGGAAGAGCACCTGGGCTGCGGCGACAGCGTCGCCGTCGGGATGGAACCAGGCGATCCTGATGGGCGTCCAGCCGTGGCGGCGCTTCAGTTCTCCCCAGCGCCAGCTCTGGAGAAGCTTGCCGTTGAGTTGCTCGACGAAACTGTCCCACGTGGACGGGTCATCGATGCGGCGGGCTGTCGGCTCGAGGTGGGGAGCGGGCACAACCGGCGTCACGGCCACGGGCTCGGGCGCAGCGGGTCGGCTTCGTAGAGCGCCTGCGTCAGGGCCTCCACAGCGGCTTCGCGCACGACCGGGTCGGCAGAGCGTGCCAGCCGGCGAAGCGCGCTCACCGCGATCGTTCCGCCGATCTGGCCGAGCGCCCCGATCGCGGCGGCCTGCACCTCACGATCAGGGTCGTCGACGAGGCCGATCAACCGGTCGACCGCTTCCGGCGCGCCCAGCTCACCGCACGCGCGCGCCGCTTCGTAGCGCAGTTCCGGCTCGTCGTTCTCGAGCTCGGCCAGGAGGTGCGGAAGCCAGCGCCGGTCGAGCGTGCGCCCCATAGCATGGACAGCGCTGACCCGTAGCTCGTGCTGCTCAGCGTCGTACGCTTCCGCTATGAGCTGGATCGCGACCGGGTCTTCCCCGAAGTAGCCCAGCGCCTCGACGGCCCGGCGACGCACGCCGAGCGCCGGATCCTCGCGCGCCAGCCCGACGAGCGTGTTCCGCAACCGCTGGGCACGGGTCTCATCCAGTTGCTCCACCGCCGCGAGGTAGCTGAAGCGGCTCAGCGCTACCGCGATCGCCTCCCGCACCGGAGCGACTGCCTCGCTGGGCAGGAGTTCGAGGAGCCGGTCGAGGAGGCAGGGATCGTCCTCCTCCCAAAGGCCAGCGACCGCCTGCGCCCGCACGTCCGGATCGGGATCCTGGAGTACGAGCTCGAAAATGCGCCGGAAGTTCAGCTCGATGTTGCTCTCCGCGAGCTCCCCCATCAGGGCAATGAGGGTGCGCCGTCGTGTGACCGGTACCTCCGACCACAGATCCTGGAACGCGGGCAGCAGGCGTCGACTCAGGTCGGAAAGCTGCGCGACATCGGCGGCGGCGGGGCGGTGCGCTGCGGTGATCCGCCTGAAGAGTTCGGCGAGCTCTTGCTGCTCCCCGGGTGTGGCCGGCCGATGCCACTGGGACAAGATCGGGTGCTCAGATGACAGGGGCATAGTACAGGACGTCCTCGGCATCAGGATCGACGCTGAACTGCGGGTAGTCCGGCGATTCGGCGATCTGGCGGATCAGCTCGGGTGTCATGGGTCGCTCGACGTTCGCGGCAGCCACCAGATCGTCGAGGAGAGCCATGTACCGCGGGGCCTCCGGCGTGCCGATCTGTTCGCCGACCCGCTCGAAGGTTGCGGCGAGTACGAGGTCGGGGTAGCGGCGCGTGCGGTCGTCGAGTGGCTCCTGGCCAGCGAAACGTGGGAATCGGTTCTCAGTCAGCAGCATGTTCTCCTGAACAGCGCAGTAGTAGGTCGTCGGCTGGAAAACGTAGCGGCGCTTCTTCTCATCCAAGACGAGCAGCCGGCCGATGGCGGCGGTAGCGATCCCCTTCCCCACGGACGATACCACGCCGCCAGTGACAAAAATGTATT
>JADBJL010000113.1 GCA_014874455.1 Thermomicrobiaceae bacterium | reverse complement strand
CTACAGCATCGAAGACCTGGCCCAGCTTATCTACGACCTCAAGCAGGTGAACCCGCGGGCGCGCGTCGGCGTCAAGCTGGTGGCCGAGGCCGGGGTGGGCACGATCGCCGCGGGCGTCGCCAAGGCGCATGCTGACTACATCCTGATCAGCGGCCACTCCGGCGGCACCGGCGCTTCACCGCTTTCGTCGATCAAGTACGCTGGCGTCCCCTGGGAGCTGGGCCTGGCTGAGACTCAGCAGACACTGGTGCTCAACGACCTGCGCAGCCGGGTGCGGCTCCGCACCGATGGCGGTCTGCAGACCGCCCGCGACGTGATCATCGCCGCGCTCCTCGGCGCCGAAGAATTCGGCTTCGGCACCGCCGCGCTCGTCGCGCTCGGCTGCGACATGGCCCGGCAGTGCCACTTGAATAGCTGCCCCACCGGCATCGCCACGCAACGCGAAGACCTGCGCGCCCGCTTCAAGGGCACGCCCGAGCAGGTGATCAACTTCTTCACCCAGCTCGCGGAGGACGTCCGCTACTACCTCGCCCAGCTCGGCGCCCGCCGCCTGGACGAGATCGTCGGCCGGGTCGAGCTGCTGGAGCAGGTGAAGGGCATCGACGGGCCGGGCGCCACGCTCGACCTCTCGCCGATCCTGGCTGTGCCGGGCGGGCCGGATGCCCCGCGGCGTTGCCTCCAGGAGCGGAACGCTTTCGACGACGTCAGCGGCCCACCGCTCGACGAGCAGCTCCTCGAGCAGGCTCTGCCGGCGCTCGAGGCCGGTCGCCCGGTACGGATTACGGCGACGGTGCGCAACCACCACCGGGCGGCCGGCGCGCGGCTGGCTGGCGAGCTCAGCCTGCGTTACGGCCGCGAGCGGCCGCCTGCCGCGCTGGTCGAGCTGCACGTGACCGGGCAGGCCGGCCAGAGCTTCGGCGCCTGGTGTACCCACGGCCTGCGGCTGATTCTCCACGGCGAGGCCAACGACTACGTCGGCAAGGGAATGGCCGGCGGCGAGATCATCGTCCGGCCGCTCGGGGAGCCGGTGGACGAGTCGCGCCCGCACGTGATCGTCGGCAACACGGTGCTCTACGGGGCGACCGGCGGCGAGCTGTACGTGGCCGGCCAGGCCGGAGAGCGCTTCGCGGTCCGCAACTCCGGCGCAGTCGCCGTCGTCGAGGGCGTCGGCGACCATGGGTGCGAGTACATGACCGCGGGAACGGTCGTCGTCCTCGGTGAGACGGGGCGTAACTTCGCCTCCGGCATGACCAACGGCGTCGCCTACGTGCTCGACCTGCACAGCGACTTCCCGGCACGGTGCAACCGCGAGTACGTCGGGTTGGAGCGCGTGACCGAGCCTGAAGACGCCGAGCGGCTGCGCACGCTGATCGAGCGACACGTCGCCTGGACGGGAAGCCGGCGGGGGCAGCAGATCCTGGCCCGGTGGCAGGACTACCTGCCACGCTTCTGGAAGGTCGTGCCGCACCCGGCGATCGAGGCACCTGCACAGCAGCCGGTGCGCCGCGCGCGCCAGGCCATGGCCGCAGCGCCAGCAGCGGACTGAGCACGTCGCGCCGGGAACGAGCGCCCGCAGATGGAACCGCCCGCGGGGAGTAACCCCCGCGGGCGGCCGGTGGGTGGGTAAGCCTGAGCTCTAGGCGACCGGCGTCACCGCGGCCTCATCCCGCTCGCCGGTGCGGATCCGGTAAACCCGCTCGACCGGCAGCACGAAGATCTTGCCGTCACCGACCTCGCCGGTGCGAGCCGCGCTCATGATCGCCTCGACAGTCGGCTCGACGAAGTGATCCGACACCCCGATTTCCAGCCGCACCTTCTGCGAGAGTTCCATCTTGATGGTCGTGCCCCGGTAGGTCTCGACCTGCTCGGTCTCGCCGCCATGCCCGCGGGCCGGCGTGATGGTCAGCCCGCGGACCTCGGCTCGGAAGAGCGCCTCCAGCACGTCGTTGAGCTTCTCGGTGCGGACGATCGCGATGATGAGCTTCATGCATCACCTCCCGATATCCGCAGCGAGCGGGGCGCTGGGGCCACGGCGCTCCCAGCGGTGACCAGGTCGGACGACGGCACCAGGATCGCCCCCTCGCCACTGCCGTAGGCTTCTTCACCGTGCTCGGAGACATCCAGGCCGACGCTCTCGACCGCTGGCGAGACCCGCAGCGTCGCTACCAGGCCCATGAGCTTGAGGATGAGGAAGCTACCGACTCCGCTATAGACCATCACGGCCAGCACCGCGATCGCCTGCACCAGGAGCTGCCGCGGGTTGCCGAACAGCAGCCCGTCGGCTACGCCGTTCCAGGACTGCTGCGCGAGCACGCCTGTCAGGAGCGCACCACTCATCCCGCCCACGCCGTGCGCGGCGAAGACGTCGAGCGAGTCGTCGAGTCGCGTGCGGGCCCGCCAGAGCAGCGTGTAGTAGCTTGGCACCGCCGCGATGCCACCGAGGATCACGGCCGAGAGCGGCGCCACGAAGCCGGCCGCTGGTGTAATCGCGACCAGCCCGACCACGATCGCCGTGGCCATCCCGACTGCTGTCGACTTGCCGGTGCGCAGCACATCGAGCGCCATCCAGACGACCAGCGTTGCCATCGGCGCCAGCATCGTGTTGACGAAGGCCAGCGACGCCGATTCGTTGGCCGCCAGCGCGCTGCCGCCGTTGAAGCCGAACCAGCCCAACCAGAGCAGCGCCGCGCCCAGCAAGGTGAACGGGATGTGGTGCGGCAAGATCGCCTGCCGGCCGTAGTCCCGCCGCTGCTTGACCACCAGCGCAGCCGCCAGCGCTGCCACGCCAGCGTTGATATGGACGACCGTGCCGCCAGCGAAGTCCAGCGCCCCGAGGTCGGCCAGCCAGCCGCCGCCCCACACCCAGTGCGCCACCGGGGCGTAGATGAGCAGCCCCCACAGCGTCAAGAAGGCGAGGTAGGCGCCGAAGCGCATCCGCTCCACGATCGCGCCGGAGATCAGCGCGGCCGTGATGATGGCAAACGTCCCCTGGAAGGCCATGAAGAGGATCTGTGGGATCTCCCCCTGGGCCTCCAGCCCCACCCCGCGCAGCAGCGCGTGAGAGATGTCACCGATCACCGGCGTGCCAGCGGTGAACGCCAGCGAGTAGCCCAGCAGCGCCCAGCCCAGGCCCACGAATCCGAGGGCGGCGAAGCTCATCATCAGCGTGTTGAGCGCATTCTTGGAGCGAACCAACCCACCGTAGAAGAACCCCAGAGCCGGGGTCATCAGCAACACGAGCGCGGTCGCAACGAGCATCCAGGCGATGTGTCCGTCGCTCATCGTCGAGCACCTCTCCGACTTCGACTGCTTCACGGCAGTCACGCACTTCCGGCAACGCTCCGATCGCCGGTCACGCGACACCCGTCGGCGCGCAACCGGCACGCCCTGAGGCGCTACGGTGGGCGCGCCCACAGGACGCAAGTGAGTGGCGCCATTTGTGCACACCCCCAATACGTCGGCTCCATCAGTGGCTCCTGACAGCACTCTACCGGCCCGCGAGGCGCGTGGCCAGGTTCGGACGACCAAATGAGGCGCGAGATTTTATGCAGTGAGCACAACACGGACTCGACAGATTGAGCCCGGCGCGATCGGACGAGAAGCGCGTGTACGCCCTTCGGCGAACCCGTTGCTATACTCCGCGCCGGTAAGGGGGAGCGCGGAGGTGCAGCAACCTTGGAACGGTTCAGCCAGTGGCGACTCGCCCCGTTCCATCTCGGAGCGGCGGCCGGCCCGTTCGGCAATGGCGGCATCCCGGTCTTCTTCCACATTCTGATGCAGACCTTCGACGTCGACCGGGCCATGCTCTCGCTCGTAGTGCCGGCCTACATGCTCGCCTATGCTGGGGTGCAGCTCGTCTCCGGCAGCATCTCCGACCTGACCTCGCGGCGCTCCTCCCTCTTGCTCGGCTTCACCAGCTACGGCGCCGCCACCCTCCTCTGCGGGCTCGCCCCCAGCTTCCCGGTCTTCCTCCTCGGCCAGGTACTCCAGGGCGTCACCAATGCCTTCATGACCCCGATTCTGATGGCCACGCTCGGCGACGTGCTGCCGCCCCACCGCTACGGGCGCGCGATGGGCATCTTCTCCAGCACCAACCTCGCCGGCACGATGACGGGCGCGGTCGTCGCCGGCCTGATCGCGCCGTTCGGCTGGCGGCTGTACTACGTCCTGGCGGCACTGCTGACCTGGGGGCTGGCCCTCTGGTTCCTGGCCTGGTTCCGGAGTTACGGCGGGGCGGTACCGGCACGGCATCGGCAGGCCGACCTGCGCGGCGAGCTGGCGGCGATCTACCGGGCAATCGGCACTACCGTCCTGCTGCTGGCCAGCCTCTCCTTCCTCGCGAGCGGCGCGATGCAGGGAGCGCAGTACCTCTTCGGCGAGGTGCTGCGCGAACTCTGGGGCATAGCCACCGGCTCGACTGGCCTTATCCTAGCGGTGAACGGGCTAGCGGGCCTGTTCCTCGGCCCGGCGGCGGGATATCTCATCGAGCGAATCGGTGTCTACCGCGGGACGGCGATAAGCACCGCCGGTATGGCGCTCTCGCTCCTCCTCATGGGGCTCGCACCGTCTCCGCTCGCGTTCGCTATTGGCAACTTTCTGCTCGGCGGCTTCGGCATCGGCACCTGGGCGGCGCTCAACACGCTCGCGATCCGCGCCGTTCCCGAGCTTCGGGGCACAGTCTCGGCCTACTTCGGCTCGGCTAAGTTCCTGGTGCGGGGCATCTCGCCGCTCTGGTACACGACGCTCTACGAACTGGCCGGCCCCCGCTCCATCTTCTTCGCGGCGGCCCTGATGGCAGTGCTCCTGCTCGTGCCGCTGGCTGTCCTACGCTCGCGTGTCCCGGAGTCTGCACCGGAGGCAGCGACAGTGATCTCATGACCCGCCCTCGCGCAGCCGCCGCTGCAGTTCGTAGAGGGTCGTCAGCGCCTCGATCGGCGAGAGGGCTTCGATATCGAGCCGTTTCAATTCCTCAAGCACCGGGTGCGGCGGCGCGAAGAGCGTGAGCTGCACGGCCATCGCTGGCTCGCGCTCCATAGCCGCGCGGCGCCGTCGCCGCTCGCTCTGGCTGGCGCTTTCGAGCTCGGCCAGGATCTCCCGCGCCCGCCGCAGAACCGCCTTCGGCAGGCCAGCGAGCTGGGCCACGTGGATCCCGTAGCTCTTGTCGGCGCCGCCGGCAACCACCCGGTGCAGAAAGACCACCCGTTCTCCCTCCTCGAGCACATCCACCCGGTAGTTCTTCACCCGCGGCAGCACGCGCTCCAGGGCGGTCAACTCGTGATAGTGGGTCGCGAAGAGGGTGCGGCAACCCAGCCGGCTGCTGTTGTGCAGGTGCTCGACCACCGCGCGGGCGATCGCCAGGCCATCGTAGGTGCTGGTGCCGCGGCCGATCTCGTCGAGCACTACCAGTGAGCGACGGGTCGCGTGGTGCAGGATAGTCGCCGTCTCGATCATCTCGACCATGAAGGTGCTCTGGCCGCTGGCGATGTCGTCCTGAGCGCCGATGCGGGTGAAGATGCGATCGACCAGCCCGATGCGCGCCCGCTCGGCTGGGACGAAGGAGCCGATCTGCGCTAGGAGCACGATCAGGGCGACCTGTCGCAGGTAGGTGGACTTGCCCGCCATGTTCGGGCCGGTCAGGACGACGATCTGCTGCTCCTCGGTATCGAGCCGCGTATCGTTGGGCACGAAGCTCCCTGAATCCAGCGCGAGCTCCACAACGGGATGACGGCCGCCGACGATTTCGATCGCCGTGCTCTCATCCACCTCCGGGCAGACGTAGCGGCGCCGCACCGCCACTTCGGCCAGGCTGGTGAGCGCGTCGAGCTGCGCGAGCTGGCGGGCGACCCGCCGCACGCGATCGGCCGCGGCAGCCACCTCGGCCAGCAGCCGGCGGTAGACCTCGGCCTCCAGCTCGGCGATCCGCTCCTCGGCGTGGAGCACTCGACTCTCGTACTCCTTCAGCTCCGGCGTGATATAGCGCTCGGCTCCTACCAGCGTCTGCTTGCGCTGGTAATGGGGCGGGACGAGCGCCCGGTTGGCGTTACTGACCTCGATGTAGTAGCCGAAGACCTTGTTGTAGCCCACCTTCAGCGACTTGATGCCGGTGCGCTCGCGCTCGGCCTGCTCTAACCCAGCGATCCACTCGCGCGCCTCCCGCGAGGCGGTACGTAGCCCATCGAGTTCCGGGCTGAAGCCGGAACGGATAGCCGGCGCCTGGCCGAGGGTTGCCGGTGGGTCATCGACGAGCGCCGCGTCGATTAACCGCACCAGGTCGTCGCACTCGGGGAGCACTGCCAGCGCCGCCAGTTCCGGCGCCGGGGTCAGCGCCTCGCGGAGCGCCGGAAGCGCGGCCAGAGAACGCCCGAGGCTGGCTAGCTCGCGGGGGCCGGCCGCGCCGGTGACGACCCGGTTGATCAGCCGCTCCAGGTCGGCGACCTGGCCCAGGAGTTCCCGCAGCCGGGCCCGCGCCAGCGCCTCGCGCACCAGCGCGCCAACCACGCGTTGCCGCTCCCGGATCTCCTCGAGGTCGAGCAGCGGCTGGCCGACCCAGCGGCGCAGCAGCCGCGCACCCATCGGCGTCCGGGTCTGGTCGAGCACCGCGATGAGCGAGTGGCGGCGCTCACCGCGACTGCTCTCGGTCAGTTCGAGGTTGCGACGCGTCTGGGCGTCGAGCGTCATGAAGCGATCCAGGCTGTAGGTGCTCAGCTCGACGATCTGGGCCAGGCTACCCATCTGGGTCTCGCTCAAGTACTGGAGCAACGCGCCGGCCGCCCGGATCGCCAGCGGCTTGCCGGCACAGCCGAACGCCTCGATCGTCTCGACCTCGAAGTGCTCCTTGAGCGCCCGTTCAGCAGCGTGGAAGCGCCAGTTCCCCGGGTCGGTCGGCGTCACGTACGTGCCTTCCGGGATCGCTGTGGCCAGCAGGTCAGGCTCGTCGCGCTGGCCGAGCGCTGGGCGCACCACCTCGGCCGGGGCGAGCCGCAGCAGCTCGCGCTGCAGCGCGGCCGCCGCCTCTTCCGTCTGCTCGGCTACGATCTCGGTGGTCGCGAATTCGCCCGTCGAGAGATCGGCGACCGCCAGCCCCGCCCGCTCGCCTTCCAGCAGCGCCGCCGCGATATAGCTGTTGCGGCTGGCTTCGAGCATCGCGGGGTCGGTCACGGTGCCGGGCGTGACGACCCGAGTCACCCGCCGCTCGACGAGGTGCCGGCCGTCCGGCTCGCCGATCTGGTCGCAGACCGCCACCTTGTGCCCAGCGGCGACCAGGCGGGAGATATAGCTCTCGGCTGCATGGCAGGGGATGCCCGCCATCGGCACGCGCTGGCCACGGCCCATCTCGCGCGATGTGAGCGTGATGTCGAGAACCGATGCAGCCAGCCGGGCATCGTCGTCGAAGGTCTCGTAGAAGTCGCCTAAGCGGAAGAAGACGATGACATCGGGATACTGTCGCTTGATAGCCAGGTACTGGCGCCGGATCGGCGTGCTCATGCGGAAACCTCTCCGGGCAGGCTGCCGTCCTCAAGATACTTACTAGCCATAGTGTACGGACAAAGCAGACCGGATGCACTGCGCAGGGGCGGATGCCGCGGAAAGGTAGAGAGCACTCCCCGCAATGATGCTCCGCACAGGGCAGCAGGCGCCCGCCGATCTCTCTGCTCGTCACGCGCCCCTTTCGAAGAATCGAGGGGGTGGAAAACGCAGCGTCCACAGCGTGGTGCATGCTCGTGTGCTATCATGCTGCTGTCCCGACAACCTGTCGTACCCGTTGGGCCTCGCAAGAGAGGATGCCGATGTCATACGAGGAACCCGCCAATGAGGCCCAGGCATTGCACATCCGACTGCTCGGCGGCTTTCGTGTCACGGTTGGGTCGCGCGTAGTCGAGGAACCTGAGTGGCGGCTACGGAAGGCCAAGAGTCTGGTCAAGCTACTGACGCTGGCGCCCGACCACCGCCTGCACCGCGAGCAGGTAATGGATCTCCTCTGGCCAGAACTCGACCCAGACGCAGCCGCGAACAACCTCCACAAGATCCTCCACATCGCCCGGCGCGCCCTCGAGCCCAACCTTGCCCCCGGTTCAGCCTCGGCGTACCTCCGCCTGCAAAAGGACTGGCTCCTCCTTCAGTGTCCGGGGTCACCTTGGATCGATGTCGAGGCCTTCGAGGCCGCCGCAGCCGTCGCCCGGCGCAGCCGGGATCCCGCCGATTATCGATCGGCGCTCGAGCTCTACACTGGCGACCTGCTGCCCGAGGATCGCTATGAGGAATGGACAGCCACCCGGCGCCATGTGCTGCGCCAGGAGTATCTGGCTCTGCTCAGCGAAGTCGCCCGGCTGCACGAGGCACGCGGTGAGTACGGGCTCGCCATCGAGGCACTCCGGAGAATCGTGGCCGATGACCCGGCCCACGAGGAAGCGCAAACTGCGCTCATGCGCCTCTATGCGCTGGCTGGCCAGCGCCACCAAGCCCTTCGCCAGTACGAGCAACTCCGAGAGGCGCTCCGGCGCGAACTCGACACGGATCCTGATGTGACGAGCCAGCGCCTCTACCATGACATCGTGGCCGGGCGGTTCCCGGCAACACCACCGGCGATGCCTGCGCTCCTGCACGGTGATCTACCCTCCGCTCCACTCGTCGGCCGTGATGAAGAGCTCGAAGCTCTCGAGGACATCCTCGATGCGCTGTTCAGCGGGCAGGGTAGGTTCGTGCTCTTGGCAGGGGAGGCAGGCGTAGGGAAGAGTCGACTGGCAGCCGAGATCGCCGAGCGAGTCCGCCGACGTGGCGGCCACGTGCTCGTGGGCGCAAGTTACGAGCAGGAAGGGCAAGTGCCGTACGGGCCGTTCGTCGAGGCTCTGGAGCGATTCGCCACCAGCTTAGGGTCGACGAACCTGCGTGGCATGCTCGGCGCGGCTGCCCTCCCGCTCTTCTCTCTCGCCCCGGACGCCGCTGTGGCGCTCGCCTGGGACGCGCCATCAGCGCTGTCCGGCCCACCGGATCGCCAGCGTCTCTTCGCCGCCATCGCCGACTTCCTCGCCCGCCTCGCCGCCCAGGCCCCGGTCCTGTTCGTGCTCGACGATCTGCATTTCGCTGACGAGGCGACCCTGCAACTGCTGCACTACCTGGTTCGCACCGGGCGGGACAAGCCACTGCTCTTTCTGGGGACCTTCCGACCCGAGGAGGCCGGGCCGGCTGATCCGCTCAGGCAGTTCGTGGCCACGCTGCGCCGTGAGCGATTGGTTACCCCCTTGGAGCTTCGGCGTCTCGATGCTCGAGAGAGCGAGTTGTTCGTGGCAACGCTCCTGGGCAGCGATCCTACCGATCGCGCGGTCTTCGAGACGATCTATGGACTGGCTGAGGGAAACCCCTTCTATACCGAGGAGGCGGTGCAGGCCCTGCGTGAGCGCGGCCAACTCGAGCGTGTCGACGGACGGTGGCGGCTGCGGTCCGAAGTAGCCGCCGTGCCCGGCCCGCTGGCGGATATCCTCGCTGCCCGTCTCGAACGGCTCCGGCCTAACGCTCTTCAGGTTCTCAGACTGGCTGCGGTTGTCGGCCGGGAGATCCCCTACGCGCTGCTGCGCGCGACCTCCGACCTGCCCGAGCAGGAGCTGCTTGACGCCCTCGACGAGTGCCTTGCCCGGCGCGTCCTCGAAGAATCGCCTGACGGCTACCGCTTTACCCACCCACTGCAGCGCACGGCTATCTACGATGGGCTGAGCCGGGCAAGGCGGGCCCACCTCCACGGGAGTGTTGCAGAGACCCTCGAGCGGCTCCACCACAGCCAGCTATCGGAACACGCCGAAACGCTCGCGCACCACTACAGCCTGAGCGACGCACCGGGCCGGGCCGTTCCCCATCTCGTCACAGCCGGTGATCGGGCTGCGGGCGTCTACGCGAACGAGACAGCGATGACTTACTACCGGCGCGCCCTCGAGCTGCTGGCTGCGCCTGGCGCTCCGGCGAGCCCGTCGGTACCGGCAGCCGACCTGTGGGAGAAGATGGGCGACCTGTGGGCACTCATCGGCGAGGCCGGTCAGGACGTTGCAGCCTACCGCATGGCGATCGCCATAGCGGAGAAAGCGGCGGAGCCTGCAGTCTGCGCGCGGCTTCATCGAAAGGCGGCATACGCGTGCCTGTCCCAGCACGATCCCGGTGGGGCCGAGCAGCATCTCGGCGCAGCGGAGACGCTCTTGAGCGACCGGCCGGATCCGGCCGAGCAGGGGAGGCTCGCGCGCGTGCGCGCGCAGTGGTTCTGGGAGCGTGGCCGCCATGCCGAGGCGCTGGAAGCCGCTCAAGCGAGCCTGGAGCTGGCCGAGCGCCATGGTGCACCGGCCGACGTTGTGGCTGCCTACGAAACGATGGCGCTGGTATTCCACTCTTGTGGAGAGTGGAAGCGAGGCCTGCACTATGAGATTCAGCACCTGGGGGCTGCTGTCGATCAGCCCCAACTTGCGAGCGTTTTCGATGTCCATCACTGACTGGCCGAGTATCACCTGTATGGTGACACGTCGTACGAAGCAGTCGAGGAGTACGCGCACCGGACACTTGACCTGGCTCTTCGGATGGGCGCGCGGCGTGCCCAGGCGCTGGCCTGTTGCCTGCTCGGCGAAACGCTCCTGCTGCGGGGCCGCTGGGATGAGGCCGCGGGATACCTTCAGCGCAGTATCGAGCTGCATCAGGCTGTAGGGGCGAAGAGCGGTGAGGCGCTCACCTGGCAACGACTGGCCGAGCTTGCCTCCTATCGGGGTGATACCGTCGCGGCTGGCGAGCACCTGCGACGTGGACTGGCGCTCGCTGCTGAGGCGCCGATGGCCGCCCATCTGATGGGTCGCCTCTACGCCACAGCAGCGCTCGATGCCCTGGAGCAGGGCAACCTGGCGGCGGCGGCTCGGGCGATCGGAGCGGCGAGCGCGGCAGCCGCACGCTACGGCGACTGCCCCACCTGTGGTGCACTTCTTCATCCGGTTGCCGCCGAGGTCTACGCCCGGCTCGGAGACAAGGATCGGGCACGGGAATGGGTGCAGGCGGCCGAGCGCGTCGCCGGCCACTGGGAGAGTGGTGCTTGGCAGGCAATGGCGGAGGTGGCACATGCAGTGGTTGCCTCCAGCGAGCAGGCGGTAGCGCGCTTCATCAGGGCCGCTCAACTCTTCGAACGGCTAGGCCAGCCGTTTCAGGCTGCTCGTTGTTTAGCTGAGGCTGGGCTTCTCCAAATAGAAGGTGGTGAGCGGGAGGAGGCCAGGGGCCAACTCGAGCGGGCGCTGGCCATCTTCCACGAACTCGGGGCATCCCGAGCCGCCAAGCGCGTGCACCACGCACTGGCACGGCTGCGCGCTGGTACGGGCTCGACATCGGAGGTGACCTGATCCAGCGAGAATGAAGTGAACGCGAAGCTCGCCGTCGAGAGATGAAGCTCCAGGTAAGTGTCAAGGAAGAGGCGCCGCCTACGATCTCACTCAGATCGTAGGCGGCGTCCAGTTCTCGGAGGCTGCATCGATGGCGAGGTCATATGGCTCGTTTGTCGTGCGCTATTGGCTCCTCGACGATGACCAGGAGCGCATCGAGATCGAGCATATGCAGACCGGGGACCGGGTGCGCGTGGCCTCGCTCGACGAAGGAGTCGCTTGGATAACAGCACGGGTGCGCCGGCCAGCGAATGGCGGTGGCCGAGAACCTCCTGACGCCACAGCACCGGGAGAATCCAAGGAGAAGGGTTGTCAACCGTGCGTGTAGGTCAGGTCAGCCATGGGAGTGTGCGTGGTGGAATCTCTCGTGTATCAGATAGCTCATCAGCCGATGATCGGCGAGCTTGCGCCAGCGTTCAGCCTGCTGGACGTGCGCGGCAAGCTCCATTCGCTCGCTGACCAGCGAGGCAAGTTCGTTGTGATCCACTTCGGCACGAGCTGGTGACCGTTCTGCAATGCGGAGGCTCCGCATCTCAATGCACTGCAACAGCACTACCAGGACCGCGGGGTGGAGGTGGTCGTGATCAATGTGAAGGAGTCCAGGACGAAGGCAGCGCGATGGGGTCGTGCGCTGGGTTTCACCTGCCCAGTGCTCCTCGATCTCGACGGTCAGGTGGCCGTGAGTTACGCGCCAGAGGGGGTGTTGCCCGACCTACCGCGTGATCAGATACCGATCGCATCGAACCTCGTCATCGATCGCGGGGGCCGCATTCAGTTCTACTCGCTCCTGGACTCGGTTCACTTCGATGCCCGCCTCGTGGCGCTGCGCGCCCGGCTCGATGAGCTGCTGGCAGAGGGTGGGTAGGTTGGCCCGGCGTACCCACGGGAGGGACGCGGGATCAGCCAAGCCCCGCCCCGCGCTGGAGGGAGGTGAGAAGGGTGATGCTGGCGACCTGATTGATCCGCGCTGAGCTCTCTCGAGAGGTTGCCGAGTTCGTAATCGAACATGAAGAAGGAGGCCGAACATGGCGTACACACTGGAAGGACGACTGCTCGAGGTGTGCACCTGCAACGTCATCTGCCCATGCTGGGTCGGCGAGGATCCCGATGGCGGTACCTGCGACGGGGTGATCGCCTGGCACATCGACCGGGGCGAGATCAACGGCGTAGACGTGTCGAACCGCACCATCGCGGTCGCGGCGCATATCCCCGGCAACGTGCTCAACGGGAACTGGCGAGCAGCCGTGTACCTGGACGAGCGGGCGACGCCAGAGCAGGAGGACGCAATCCTCGCTGTCTGGACGGGCAAGCTGGGTGGACCGGTGGCTGACCTCGTCCAGTTGGTAGGGGAGATTGCCGGCCTGGAGCGGGTGCCGATCTCGTTCGATGTCGAGGGTGGTAAAGGCCGGCTGGCCATCGGCGCGGCCGTGGAGGCCGAGTTGATGCCGCTACAAGGGGCGGCTGGTCAGCCCACGACGTTGCACGACAGCGTGTTCTCGACCATCCCGGGCTCGCCCGCGTACGTGAGCAAGGCGTCGACCTATCGGCTGAACGCCCCCAACTACGGGTTCACCATCGACCTGCAGGGCCGCAACGCGGTTCAGGGAACCTTCCGCTTTGAAGCATAAGCACGGCTGGGGGTCGGGTATCCAGGACGGAGCAGCAACGCTTGGCCGGATACTCGACCCCCTCCGCCGATGGAGGTGTGGCCCATGATGCCTTTCGCCGCGCGCGAGCGCGCCGCCGCCGAACGACGATTGTTCCCGCTCCTGCTCGGGGCGCTCATCGTCCTGGCATGGTTGGCGCTCACGGTCTGGGGCCGCTCGCCCTACAGCCGCTATCTGAGCCACCACGAGCTGGCTGAGGTGCCGGCAAGCAGCCTGCTCTTGCTCGTCTTCATCGGGGGCTGGCTGCTGATGACCACCGCGATGATGCTGCCGACGAGCCTGCCGCTGGTACTGCTGTTTCGGCGACTCACGCGCGCACGCCCGGACGGTGGACGCCTCATGCTCTTGCTCCTCATGGGCTACCTCGGCGCCTGGACTGGTTTCGGGTTGCTGGTCGCTGTCGGAGACTCGCTTCTGCACCGGCTCGTGGAGCACAGTACCTGGCTGGAAGCCAACGCGCGCCTGTTGAGCACGGCCACACTGGTGCTTGCGGGGATCTACCAGTTTACTCCGCTCAAGTACCACTGCCTGGACAAATGCCGCTCACCGTTCAGCTTTCTCTCGCAGTATTGGCGTGGTCGCGACGCGGCGCTGCAGGCCATGCGGCTGGGCGTCCACCACGGGGCGTATTGCGTGGGCTGCTGCTGGTCGCTCATGTTGGTGATGTTCGCTGTCGGTGTGGGCAACCTGGGGTGGATGCTGCTGCTCGCGGCGGTGATGGGCGCCGAGAAGAACCTCTCCTGGGGACGTCGCCTCAGTGCTCCCCTGGGGATCGTCTTGATCGCCTCAGGAGCGGCAATGGCCTACCAGGCCGGTCTTCCTTGAGAACGGGTAGGCCAGCGACGTCCCGCTCGGCTCGATGGACGGGAGGTAACCATGCATGCAGGTGAAGCGTCCAACGAGGTTCTCCAGGTGCTACCGTCTGCGCCGGTGGAGGTACGAGCGGGTGGGTCAGCCGAGGCGCGGCTAGCCGTGCTGGTGAAGGATGGCTACCATGTGCAGGCCAACCCCGCCAGTGGGAACTTCCTGGTGCCGCTCCGCCTGGAGTTGAAAGCACGCGATGGAGTGCGGCTGGGAAGACCCATCTACCCGCCTGGGCAGCCGTACCGCCTGCCGGGGATGGAAGGCGACTGGACGACCTATCAAGGACGCGTCGAGATCGTCGTTCCACTCGTCGCTGACGCCTCCGCACGGAAGGGAACGCGCTCACTGGCCGGGGCCCTCCACTACCAGGCATGCGACGCGCGAACCTGCCTCTTCCCGGCGTCGGTGCCTGTCAGCCTCACGGTGAAAGTGGTCTGAGGGCTCGCCGTCGGGCTCGATATACCCGCCTGCTAGACTCCCGGCAGTGCACTCGCCGGGTCGCACCCAGACGACACGAGCGAGGCAGGATCAATCTGAGCAAGAAATACTTGACACGGCCTGATCCTGATGCTATGTTTTCCCGTAACAACACGATAGACGCCGGCGCTCATCCAGAGTGGTGGAGGGAACGGCCCGAAGAAGCCCGGCAACCAGCGCGCACGCGCCAGGTGCCAATGCCGGCGGAGCGAGGCTCCGCACGATGAGCGCGGTAAGACAGAAGCCCTCCACCGTGCGTGGAGGTTTTTTGATCCCTCCACACCGGACAACCGAGCAGCCTGCGAGAGCGGTGCGTCGGTGCGCCGCTCGGGGGAGAGCGTTCACCGGCGAAGGCTCTTCTCGGGAGATGAGGTGCGGCCTGGGGAAGCCGCCGCGGAACTGGAGGGTGTAACGAATGACCACAACCACCGCCCCATGTACCGTCCAGATCGCTCGGATCGCGACGCCGGAGCACCCGTTCGTCACCGAGCATGGAGCCGTGCTCCCGGTCGTCGAGATCGCCTATGAGACTTGGGGCACGCTGAGCCCACAGCGCGACAACGTCGTCCTGATCACGCATGCGCTGACCGGCAGCAGCCACGTGACACCGCACTTCCCCGGCGACTCCCCTGGCTGGTGGGATCCGATGGTCGGCCCGGGCTGTCCCATCGACACCGACCGCTACTTCGTGATCTGCCCCAACATGCTCGGCAGTTGCTACGGCTCCACCGGCCCGCGCTCGATCGACCCGGCGACCGGCCGCCGCTATAACCTCCGCTTCCCGCACATCACGGTGCGCGACATCGTGGCCACGCAGGCCCGGCTGCTCGACCACCTCGGCATCGAGCGGCTGCATGCGGTGCTCGGCGGCTCGCTCGGCGGGATGCAGGCGCTGGAGTGGGCAGCGATGTTCCCCGAGCGTGTAGAGCGTGTGATCCCGATCGCCGTCGGTGGCCGCTTCAGCGACCAGGGCATCGCCTACAACGAGGTGCAGCGGCGAGCGATCATGCTCGATCCTGCCTGGAAGAACGGCGAGTACGAGGACGGCGAGGGCCCGGCGACCGGCCTGGCCATCGCCCGGATGCTGGGCGTAATCACCTACCAGTCCGACGAGCTGATGACCGCTCGCTTCAACCGGCGTGAGGAGGCCCGCTACACCGCCTGGCCGGAATTCCTCTGTCGCTACGACGTCGAGGGCTATCTTCACTACCAGGGTGAGAAGCTGGTACGCCGCTTCGACGCCAATAGCTACCTATACCTCACCCGGGCCATGGACTCGCATGATCTCGGTCGAGGTCGCGGCGGCTACGAGGCGGGCCTAGCCCGGATTCGAGCCCGGCTCCTCGCCATCGGCATCCGCTCGGACATCCTCTTCTGGCCAACACAGGTGCGCGACCTGGTCGAGCGGCTGCGGCGGTTGGGGAAGGAGGCCGAGTACTGGGAACTCGATTCGCCCAACGGGCACGACGCCTTCCTCAAGGACTTCGACCAGGTCGGCCCGGTGATCCAGGAGTTTCTCGACCGGCCGTAGCCCTGCCCCACTTCACCCGAGCCCGGCTCATTCGGGCGCTACGTGCGGCGCCAGAGCGACACCGAAGCGCACGGCGTCGACGATGTCGCTGACGATCGCGCTCGCGGTCGGCTGCGGGCCGGCCCCTTGCCCGTAGAGCACGACCGGCCCGACCCGATCGCCGGTGATCTCCACCGCATTGAAGTTCAGCCGCACGTGAGCCAGCAGGTCATCGCCGGGAACGAACTCCGGCGCGACCCGCAGCCGCCACTCCTCGCCATCCAGCTCCGCGCTGGCGATCAGCTTGATCGCGCCGCCCCTCGACCGCGCCTCGCCAACTTGCTCCGGCGTCACCCCAGTGATGCCGGTGCGGTCGACCCGCTCCGGCCGGATGTGCCGTCCGGCCGCCAGTGAAGCCAGGATCGCCAGCTTGTAGGCCGCGTCGTATCCCTCGACGTCGGCGGTCGGGTCGGGCTCGGCGTAGCCCAGCCGCTGGGCCTCCTGCAGAGCCTCCGCATACGCGGTGCCCTGCTCGGCCATCTGGGTGAGGATGTAGTTCGTCGTGCCGTTGACGATGCCGCGGATCCGACTGACCCGGTTGACTGCGAGGATCTGGCGCAGGCTGGCCATCAGCGGGATGCCACCGCCGACGCTGGCCTCGAAGAGCAACGCGCGCCCGGCCGCGTGCGCTGCGGCGGCAAGCTCGGCGAAGTGTTTCGCCAGCGCCTCCTTGTTCGCGGTGACGACGTGTTTCCCCGCCTGAAGCGAGCGGAGCAGGTAGCTCGCGGCCGGCTCTTCCCCACCCATCGCCTCGACCACGATCTCTGCCCGGTCGTCGCCGAGCACGTCGTCGAGTTCGGTCGTAGCGATCTCTGGGGGCAAGCCCACCTGGATGACGCGCTCGCGCGAGCGGGCCATCGCCCGCCGCACGACCAGGCGGACGCCGGTACGGGCTTCGATGACGTCGCCCCGCTCAGCAATCGTCCTGGCCACAGCTCCGCCGACCGTGCCGACGCCCAGTAGCGCTACCCCGACCTCCCGGCTCGCCATGCGCCCCTCCCTCCCACAACTCGGCTCGCGGTCGCTTGACGCCTCTCCGATGCCCTGGTAGAGTGTCTGCAAGGCGCTGACAGCGTACGGGCTGCCAGCGTCGCAGGCAAGCAGGGAGAGCGGACAGGCCGTGTGGCGACCCGCGCAGCGCACCGGGATGGTGACGACTACTACGCCCGCCGGCGTACGGGCGGGCGGCGCCACCTGATGCGCTGAGTCCCGATAGGCAGTACGCCGGCAGAGGTGGGCGCCTCTGCCGGTTTTGTTTTGGCCGGCGGCCAGTACGCCGCGGCCGGGAAGGAGGATGAGACCTGTGGGCGATCGGATCGACGTCGCGATTCTGGGCGCGACGGGCAGCGTGGGGCAGCGGTTCGTGCAGCTCCTCGCCGGTCATCCCTGGTTCCGGATAGCCGAGCTGGTCGGCAGCGAGCGCTCGGCCGGCAAGCCGTACCAGGAAACGTGCGACTGGCGCGTGAGCAGCGCCCCGCCGGACGAGGTGCGGAGACTCAAGGTCAAGCATTTCGAGGAGCCGCTTCACAGTTCGGTCGCCTTCTCCGCGCTTCCGGGCGGTCTTGCTGGCCCGATCGAAGAGGGGTTGGCGGCCGAGGGGAAGCGGGTCTTCACCAACGCCCGCGACCACCGGATGGATCCCGATGTGCCGCTGATGATTCCCGAGGTGAACCCCGACCACGCAGCAGCCATCGAGCGCCAGCGCCGCGAGCGCGGCTGGCGCGAGGGATTCATCGTCGCCAACCCTAACTGCTCGACGATCCACCTGGTGCTGGCGCTCAAGCCGATTCACGATGCCTTCGGCATCGAGCAGGGGATCGTCACCACGCTCCAGGCGGCCTCGGGCGCCGGCTATCCGGGCGTACCGTCGCTCGACCTGATCGACAACGTGATCCCCTACATCGGAGGCGAAGAGGAGAAGATCGAGAGCGAGTCACGCAAGATCCTCGGGCATTGGGCAGATGGCCGTTTCCAGGACGCATCCCTCACGCTGAGCGCCCACTGCAACCGGGTACCGGTGCGCGACGGGCACATGGAGACGGTCAGCCTGAAGCTGGCTCAGCCGGCCTCACCGGACGAGATTGTCCGGGTACTCGCCGAGTTTCGCGCCCGGCCGCAGGAACTCGGCCTGCCGACGGCGCCGGCTCGCCCGATCGTCGTGCTCGACCAGCCCGACCGGCCACAGCCTGTGCTCGACCGCGATGTGGAGCGGGGTATGGCATCGGTCGTCGGCCGGGTGCGGCCCTGCCCGGTGTTCGACGTCCGCTTCGTCGTGCTGGGGCACAACACCATCCGCGGTGCTGCCGGCGCCTCTGTCCTGAACGCGGAGCTACTCTTCCGCGGGGGCTGGCTCGACTGAAGCAGGAACGTACCTGGCGGGGGTGCGGGCCGTCGCCCCCCGCCAGGGTATCCCAGGCTCAGACCGCCGTTGACGCCGTGCCTGACCGCTCGCTATCCCTTCCGTTTCCAGTTCTTGACGTCCCAGAGATCCGAGGCATACGGCGTCGGGGTGATCCCAGTGAGCTGGTTGGAGACGACCGCGACGCTGTTCCGAGCGATGATGCCGATCTCGGCGACGTCGTTGACGACCAGCCGCTGCATGTCGAGGAAGAGCGGCGTGTACTTGTCCGGGTCGATCTCCTGATCGACCTGGGTATAGAGCCGGTTGAACTCCTCGTTCTGGTACCGGATCACGTTTGGGGTGTGCCAGTCGTTGGAGCGCTGGGCGATATCCTTCTCCGGGTCTCGTGATAGGTAGCGCTTGTACCAGATGATCGGGAAGAGCCCGGAGCTGTTCGTCCACATGCCCAGGTCGTACTCCCCCCGGTTGAGCGTGTCCGGGTTGCCGGGGTCGCCAGAAAAGAAGACCTTGGCGTCGACCGCCTTGATCTGGATGTTGATCCCGATCTTCGCCAGATCCGCCTTGACGATCTCCTGGGTCTTCTGGCGCACGGCGTTGGTCGAGGTCATCCACAGCCAGTCCATCCGCCGACCGTTCAGCACGCGGATACCGTCGGGGCCAGGGGTGGCACCGACCTCGTCGAGGAGCTGGGCGGCCTTATCCAGGTTGAACTCCCAGGTGAGATCCTTTGGCATGAACTGCTTGTTCTCGTTCAGCGTCAGCGCAGTAGCGCTCCCGCCCGGGCCATAGAGCTGCTCGGCGATGACATCCCGCTGGATCGAGAGTGCCAGTGCCTGCCGAACCTTCAACTCCTTGAAGTGCGGGTGCGGCACGCTGTAGTGCGCCTTCTCGCCGTTCACCTCGGTCTGCGGGTCGGCGTGCATGATCTCGATCCGCTCGGTGCCACCACCTGGTGTCGACTGGATCGTGCCGAGACCGGCGGCTTCCATCTGCTTGAGGATCGTCGGCTCGACCTGGATGTTCCAGGCGTAGTCCATCTCGCCGGTCTGCAGCACTGCCCGCGCCGCGCTGGCCGCATCGCCGCCGCCCTTCAAGGTGATGGTGTCGAAGTACGGCTTGCCCGGATCCCAGTAGTCCTGGTTGATCTCGTAGATCACCACGTCACCGGGCGTGAACGACTTCACCTTGTACGGCCCGGTGCCGATCGGCTGGAGGTTGAAGGGGGCCTCCTTGGCGCGGGTGCCGACGTAGTCCTTGAGAGCGTGCTCAGGCAAGATCATCCCCGCGGGGCCGGTGAAAATCTGGAACCAGGCAGCCCAGGGGGCCTTGAAGTTGACCTTGACGGTGTACTCGTCGATCACCTCGACCGACTTCACCGGATCGTACGTACCGAACGTGGTGGCCGCCGTCTCGGGGTTCGAAAGGTAGTCGAAGGTGAACTTGACGTCTTTGGCCGTGAAGGGGGTACCGTCGTGCCACTTGACGTCCTGGCGGAGTTTCCAGGTCACGCTCAGGCCATCTGGCGAAACCATCCCGTTATCGAGGCTCGGGAGCGGCTCGGCCGCCAGCGCCGGTACGAGGTTGCCGTCGATGTCGAGGTCGGCTAGCGGCTCGAGGACGACGCGCGAGGCGTCGAAGTCTTTCGTGCCGCTGGACAGGTGCGCGTTCAGGATTGTCGGCGCCTGCCACCAGAGCAGCCGCAACTCACCTCCACCGCCGCGTTGCGCAGCCGGCTGCTCGGTCGCCGCTGGTTGCGGCGTCGCGGCGGCCGCTGGCGTCTGAGCAGGTGACGGCTGCTGCACTTGCGGAGTCTGCGCAGCCGGCGCCTGGGTCGGCGTGGCCTCCTGGCCACGGCAGGCTGCGAGCAAAGCGGCCAGCGACGACGCGCTCAGTCCGAGCGCCGCTCCACGCTTGAGGGCCTGCCGACGCGTGATGCGTCCCTGGACCGCTGCCTCCAGAAGCTCCGCGAAAGTCTTGCGCTCCTGCATATCCTCTCCTCCTACAATCGTGCTGGCTCAGTGGCCAGTCGCCACGACGACACGGGCTCCTTCGGCCGCTCGGAGGACTTCGGGTGCGCTGCAAGAAACGCATCACGTCACCAGGGTGAGCGTGCTTGCCGTGCCCAGTTTCGGCCTGGCGGGGCCACGTGCCCAAGACGAATCCATGCACGCTCACCGGTGCGATGAACCTGTCCTCTCAGTGCTCAGCCCTGTACAGCTCTCAGCGGGCATCATACAGGATCCGGTAACCGTTGTATAGATGCCCGAGATGACTGCAGCGTCCGACACCGACAGCAGGCCAGAACCGCGGTCTTGCATGGCCCGTGCAAGCCCTGGTCGACAGGCGTGCCGAACCGGGCGGATGAGACTCAACCCGCGGCCGCCACTTCGGCCGCCTCGCCCACCGGCACCACCAGCGGATAGGTCAGGCTATCGGCCAGGGCCATCCATGACGCCTCGATGATGTTGGTCGAGCAGCCCACCGTGCTCCAGCTCCGCTGGTGGTCACCCGAGCGGATCCACACCCGCACCTTGGCGCCGGTGCCGTGATGGTCGTCGAGCACGCGCACTTTGTAGTCCTCCAGCCGCACCTCGCTGATCTGCGGATAGAAGCCCTGCAGCGCCTTGCGGGTGGCCTGGTCGAGCGCGTTCACCGGCCCGTTGCCCTCCGCGGCGGTGTGGAACACCTGCTCGCCGATCTTGAGCTTGACGGTCGCCTCGGCCAGCATGCCACGCCCGCCGCGGTATTCGGTCAGCACAGTGTAGTCCAGCACCTCGAAGGGCGCCTGGTAGCCCGGCAGCGCCCGCCGGATCAGCAGCTCCAGCGAGGCATCGGCGTCCTCGAACCAGAACCCCAGGAACTCGAGCTCCTTGATCTGCTCGACCAGCCGACGCACGATCTCGGGCTGCCTGCTGAGATCGATCCCGAACGATCGCGCCTTCACCACCACATTGCTCCGGCCGCTGAGCTCCGAGACGAGAATGTGCCGCGTGTTCCCCACCACCTCTGGCGGGATGTGCTCGTAGGCGGCCGGCGTCTTCGCCACCGCGTTCACGTGTAGCCCCGCCTTGTGGGTGAACGCCTGGGCACCGACGAACGGCAGCTTCGGATCGTGCGTCAGGTTCGCCACTTCCGCCACGTAGCGCGAGACCTCGGTCAGCCGCGCCAGGTGACCCGGTGGGAGACACCGGTAGCCGAGCTTGTGCTCCAGCACAGGGATCAACGAGCAGAGGTTGGCATTGCCGACACGCTCGCCCAGCCCGTTGATTGTCCCCTGCACCTGCGTCGCTCCGGCTTCGACCGCCGCGATCGAGTTGGCCACTGCCAGCTCGCAGTCGTTGTGGGTGTGGATGCCGACCGCGCAGGGAATCGCTCGCACCGCGCGGCGCACGGCCTCGGCGAGCGGGCCAGTCAGCGTGCCGCCGTTGGTGTCGCAGAGCACCACGGCATCCGCCCCGGCTTCGCAGGCGGCCCGCAGCACCACCAGGGCGTACTCCGGATCCTCAGCGTAGCCGTCGAAGAAGTGCTCAGCGTCGAAGAAGACCTCTCGGCCGGCTGCCTTCAGGTAGGCGACCGAGTCGGCAACCATGCGCAGGTTCTCGTCGAGAGTGGTGTTCAGCACCTGCTGTACCTGGAAGGGAGAAGCCTTACCGACGATGGTCACGGTCGGGGTTCCGGCTTCGAGGAGCAGCCGGAGGTTGGGATCCTCGTCGGCGCGCACGCCGGCCCGACGAGTGCTGCCGAAGGCCGCGATGCGGGCGTGCTCCCAGGTCTCCCGCCTGGCCCGCTCGAAGAAAGCGATGTCCTTCGGGTTGGAACCAGGCCAGCCGCCCTCGATGTAGGCGACGCCCAGCCGGTCGAGCGCGCGAGCGATCTTCAGCTTGTCCTCAGTCGTCAGCGAAACGCCCGAACCCTGGCACCCATCGCGCAGGGTCGTGTCGTAAACCGTGACTCTCCGGTACCCATCTGTCCTGTCCACCGCCTGGCTCCTTTCCATGTACGGCTAAGACCGAGCGGCCTCCCCGTTCTGGGGAGGCCGCTCGAACGTCGATCGCTTCCTGGTCGTACGGTCAACCGAGCCTGGGCGAGCCCCTCCCCAACGCCGATAGCCCCGCCACGCGGGGCCGAATAATGCCGATAATAATCGCAGTGCCCCGGCTCATGGGAGCCAGGGTCACGAGTTCACCGGCTTGGGGATACTGGCTTCGCATCCTGATCTGTCCCCCATCTCTGACCGTTGTCGGTAGCCTACTATAGGCGCGTTTCGCATGTCAAGCCTGTTCGCTCGAGAATACGAGGGATACGATGACCGAGGGTACACCCAAGATACCGGAGCGTTCCCTGGTCGTCCGCGAGCCGTGGGCGACGCACATCGTGGAAGGGCGGAAGCGCTGGGAGATCCGCCGGTACCCGACGCGGGTACGCGGGCGCATTGGCATCGTCAGCCCACGTGGGCTCATCGGCGTCGTCCGGCTTGTCGACGTGCTCGGCCCGTTCGCTGTTGAGGAACTGCTCGAGCACGCCGACAAGCACCTGGCGACGAAGGAATTCCTGTCCGCCTACGCTGGCGCGCGGCCACTCTATGCCTGGGTGCTGGAGGAGCCAGAAGCGTTTCCCGAGCCGCTGGCCGTCGAGCGCCGGGGCGGGCCACGCGTCTGGGTGCACTGCCGTCATGTGAGGCTGGCGATGCCGCCATAGCCGACCAGCAGCGTGCGATCCGGCTCCAACGTGGCCAGCGCTTCCTGCCGATGGCTGGACACGACCAGCGTCAGATCGAGACGCCGGGCTAAGGCGCCTAGCTTGCGCGCCACGCGCTGCGCCAGGAGCGCGTCGAGATGGGCGCAGAACTCGTCGATCAGCACGAGGTTGGATCCGGTTGCCAGCAGGTAGGCGAGCAGAGCTCGCTCACGCTGCCCGGTCGAGAGTTGGTCGAGCGTCGCCCGGAAGAGGACAGCGTCGCTCAATCCAACCGCGTTCAGAATCTCGATGGCGACGACCTCGTCGCCAACCAGCGAGTAGACTGCCTCCAGCACGCTTCGGCCGGCGAAATCGGGCTCGATCTCTCCCGGCAGGAAGGCCACGGCGTGGGTATTGGCGGGCACGAGGAGTCGCCCGCTGTCCGGTAGATAGCGAGGGTCACTTTGCTTGGAGACGGCGCCGCAGAGTAGCCGGAGCAGGGTCGTCTTGCCGGCCCCAGAGGCGCCGGTCAGCGCCACGATCTCGCCCGATGCGATCTCGAGGTTCAGGTTGCGCAGCACGTACTTCTCGATCACCCTCCGCTCGACGCCGAAGGCCCTCAGCACGTGCTTGAGCACATCCGGCAAGCGCCGCAGGCTCAGCTCGTCGCGGTACACCTTGGTGACACGCTCGAACCTGATCGGGCCCGCAAGCGCCTCCACCGGCTCGAGCGCCGGCCGGTAGAGCCTGCCCCGGTGCTGGCTGGCAACCGGATCAGAGTCCAGGAACTGCTCGATCCTGACTTCGGCCTCCACGGTCAGCGCGCGGAAGAGCACTGGCCGCCCGGACGCGGTGTCCCACAGGTATCGGAAGCCGGCCCGCTCGAAGAAGGGGTTGTAACGAGCCATCATTGCCACCGTCTCGACCAGTGCCTTCGGGCGCCGCATCTCAGGTATCCGGCGAGACACCACCCACTGCACGGCGCACTCGACCAGCGTATAGCCGAGCCCTTCGCCACGGTAATCCGGATGCACGACGACACGCGCGATGCGCGCGCCCTGGGTGTCGCACTCCTGCAGTGCGCCTTCCTCGGCCTCTGCCCACAGAGCCGCCCGGTCAGCACCCGGCCGTTCGCGGCTCAGCTCGCGGAAGTGCCGCTCCGGCCAGTAGGTCGGGGCAAACCACTCAGGCGGGAAGACCCTGGAGCGGATGTGGCGCTGCAGCTCGCTGCTCGGGAGACGGCGATGCATGATCGGTAGCGGCGGATCGACCCGGACGTACCCGATGAACTTCGGCTCGTAGGGTTGCCGGTCGATGAGCTCGGCGACCAGGAACCGGCTGGCCCGCGTGGCGTCCACCAGATCCCGGAAACGCATCGGCTGCCGGCAGCACGGGCAGCGAGGCCGCAGGTTCGCCCGCGTGGCGATACCGTCCTGCGGACAATACCAAGCTGCCAGTAGCGACGCCTCGGCCGCGTAGTGGTGCTGCTCCATGTCGACGATCGCGACGTAGTCGGATTCATGGGTCGCTTCTCGCAATCGGAGTCGATACGTGTAGAGAACCTCGCCAGTAACCGGTGAGCGACGCGCCAGCTCGATCGCCTGCTCGTAAACCGGCCAGACGGGAAGCAGGACATCCCCGGTCTCGCGAAACAGCCGGTAGTTGTCGAATTCGGGCCTCTCCGCATCGCCCTCGATCTCGACCTCGACCTCCTCGCCGAGCCGGAACCACTGCGCCACGGTTCCAGTCATCGGCAAAGCGAGCGCCTCGCTGCCGCGGGCAAGGAGTAGACGCCCATACCAACGGTAGCGCCAGCGCTGGATATCTTTGCCGATAACCGTCCAGCGGTGCATGCCCAGCACTATAGCGGAAAGTGGATCGGCACGTCGATGATCGTCGGCCGGTCACGCGTCGCCGCCTCTACGACCGCCTCTGCCAGCTCCTCCGGCGAGCCGGCCCGCACGGCCGGAATGCCATAGGACGCTGCCAGCGCGACGAAGTCGGGGTTCACGAGGTCGACCGCAATGAAGCGGCGGTCGTGCTCCCGCGCCTGCGCCTCCTTGACAGCGGTGTAGGCCGAGTCGTCGAAGATCACGATCGGTATGCCAAGCCGGAACTGCACGGCCGTGGCGAGTTCCTGCATCGTGTACTGGAAGCCACCGTCGCCCACCGCCGCCACCACCGTGGCCTCGGGGCGCGCGATCTTGGCCCCGATCGCCGCTGGCAGCGCGAAGCCGAGCGTGCCGTAGCCAGTGGGGAAGAAGTAGGTGCGCGGCTGATAGACCGGGTAGTGCCGGGTCGCGACGTAGCACATCATGGTCATGTCGTTGACCAGGATGCCATCCCGCGGGATCGCCGCGCGCAGGGCTCGCACCCAGGCGGTGTGCTCGTGCCCCCATGCCGAGACGAGCGCCTGTCGCTTGACGTCCTCGACCTCGGCGACCGGCCAGGATTCCTTGCGAACCCCGCGCGACCGCAGCGCCTCCAGCAAGGCTCGAGCTGTCTCGCGCGCGTCGGCGACGATTGCCTGCGTCGGGCAGTAGTTCCGCAGGATCTCTTGCGGATCGACGTCCACGCGGATCATCGTCTCAGGCAGTGGCATCTGTCCATCCGCAGTGTCTTGGGCACCGAGCTTCGAGCCGAAGACGAGCGCCAGATCTGCCTGTCGCAGCAGCCGGTCGACGGTATTGCCCGCTGCCCAGAGGTTGCCCAGGCAGAGCGGGTGATCCTCCGGCACGCTCCCCTTCCCCTGGATGCTGGTCAGCACCGGGGCCCCGAGCTGCTCGGCCAGCGCGACCAGTTCGGCGCTCGCCTCGCTCGCCACCGCGCCACCGCCGCAGTAGAGGACAATCCGGCTCGCGCGCTCGATCGCCGCCGTCGCGAGCTCGACGGCCGGTGCCGGGGGCGCCGGCCGATCCGACCGGACCGGGCCAATCGAGTCGAGATCGATCTCGCCGAAGCTGCCCAGCACGTCGAGCGGCACTTCGACGTAAGCCGGGCGCGGGCGTCCATGTGTCATCTCGCGGAACGCCTCGGCGATCAACGCCGGAACCTCGTCGACCCGGCTGGCCTGGCCCGTCCACTTGGTTACGGCGCGCATGACGCCGAGCTGATCCTTCAGGTCGTGCAAGTGACCGAGCATCTGGCCCTGCCACGGCCGGGCCACGTTCGAGGCGATCACCAGTACCGGCGAGGAATCGGCATAGGCCTCACCGATCGGGGTAGCGATATTGGTGACTCCCGGGCCGGTGATTACGAGCGCAACGCCCGGGCGGCCAGAGGCGCGCGCGTAGCCGTCGGCCGTGAACCCCGCTCCCTGCTCGTGCCGTGCCAGCACGTGGCGGATCGGCGAGTCGTACAGCGCGTCGTAGATCTCGAGCGTGTGGACACCAGGGATGCCGAAGACTACCTCCACACCCAGCCGCTCTAAGCTGCGGACAACTGCTTCGCCACCTTTCACTCGCACGGTACAGCTCCTATCTCTCCCGCGTGCCCCCGGTAGCGTCCTGCCGTGCGATTATCCCATGAAACATCTCCAGC
>JADBJL010000107.1 GCA_014874455.1 Thermomicrobiaceae bacterium | reverse complement strand
CGTTCCCGGTTCGCGACTGCCGTCAGCGGCACCGCGCCGAAGCGTACCTGGTACGGTTCATCGGAGACCCGCTCCAGCGAGACCATCACCTCCGATGCGCCTTCGGCCAGGAGAGCGACCGCCGTCGTGCCAGCGTCATACGCTTCCTGCCAGTCCACCGGCGAGACGCAGGACATGAACATGCGGGCGATCGTGCCAGGCTTGTCATAGCGCGCCCGCAGGCGGAGGCGACGCTCGATCGCGTGCGCTAGCACCGGAGCCGGCCCCGGGTAGTAGGGATGCCCGAACGGGTCGATCCAGTGCGCCTGCTCCCCGCCGAGAGGCCGACCCTGCGCGTCGCGCAGGGTCTCCGGGACGACGGCGACCACCCGCCCGAAACGATCGTAGGCAGCCGCGATCTCCTCGAGGAAGGCGTCGAGGCTCGCTGGCGGCCGCTCCGGGAAAAAGACCAGGTGAGGGGCGTCGCCGGGTTCGTTCTTAGCGAGCGCAGTCGCGGCGGCGACCCAACCAGCGTTGCGCCCCATCACCTCGATGAGCTTCACCGGGTACAGCCCGGCCGTCGCCTCGGTGTCGAGCCCGGCATCGCGGGTCGCCAGTGCCAGGAAGCGGGCGATCGAGCCATACCCCGGGCAGTGGTCGGTCGCCGGCAGGTCATTGTCGATCGTCTTCGGTACCACGAGCACCTGGAGTGGGTGGCCGGCACGCCGGGCCGCCGACGCCAGCCGGAGTGCCGTCTCCGCCGAGTCGTTGCCGCCGATGTAGACGAAGGCGCCCACCTCGTGGCGAGCCAGGATCTCGAGGGCGAGCTGGGTCGTCTCGGGAGAAAGCCGCAGGCGGGTGACGCCCAGGGCAGCCGACGGGGTACGGGCGACCTGCTGGAGCAGCTCGTGTGGCTGAGCGCCGAGGTCGACGAAGTCCTGCCGCAGCACGCCTTCGATGCCGCGGCGAGCGCCGATGATCGCCCGGTAGCGACCGCTCTCGCGCGCCGCCGCGACGACGCCGACCAGGCTGCTGTTGATCACCGCGGTTGCCCCGCCCGCCTGGGCTACGAGGAGGTTCTGCCGGCTCCCCACGTACCTTCCCTGCCGTATCCGTTGCGCGTATTAGCGCGCTGTCCAGCCTCCGTCTACCACCAGCGCGGCGCCGGTCATGAACGACGAGTCGTCGCTTGCCAGGAAGAGAGCTGCCCGCGCGATCTCCTCCGGCTGCCCGATCCGCCCGAGCGGCATCCGGCTCACGATCTCGGCCCGGTACTCGTCGATACTCATGCCGAGCCACTCGGCCGAACTCCAGAGCAGGGGCGTGTCCACCGCACCGGGACACAGGCTGTTGACCCGGATCCGCTGCTTTCCGTGGTCGAGCGCAAGCGCGCGCGTCATCCCCAGCAGCGCCGCCTTCGACGCGCAGTATGCGGCCCCACCTGGCGAGCCGACCAGGGCGAGTTCGGAGGCGGTGAAGATGACCGAGCCGCCGCCTGACCTCGCGATATACGGGATCGCGTAGCGTGCGCAGAGAAAGGCCCCGCGCAGGTTGACCGCCATGATCCGGTCGAAGTCCTCGAGCAGCATCTCCGGCGCCAGCCCGCGACGGCTGATGCCAGCGTTAGCAAACAGCACGTGCAGGTGCCCGAACTTCGCGATCGTTGCATCGACCGCGGCAGCGACTTCGGTCGGCACGGCGACGTCGGCCTGCGAGCTGATCACCTGCGCCCCGCTCCCCTCGAGCTCTTCGACGAGGGTTGCGAGCGCCCGGTGGTTTACATCGACCAGCGTGAGACGGGCCCCCTCTGCCGCGAACAGCCGGGCGCTGGCGGCTCCGATACCCGACGCCGCGCCCGTAATGAGCGCGACCTTGCCCTCCAGTTTCCCGGCCACGTCCTTGCTCCTCCGTCGGCTTTCCTGGCTTCGTGTGCCTGTCACTAGGACGGTAGTGGGTACCTCACCGTTGAGTCAAGCGGAACACCGACGCTTGAACGATGTCGCACCAGCCGCAGCCGTGCCTGCGGACTCCGCCGGGAAGAGCTCGTCAGTGAACGCCAGTTTGCACGGAGCCGGTGCTCAGGACTCATTCCAGCATCCCGGCTGTCCCGTATCGATGGTTCCCTCGAGCACGACTGCTGATTCGGTGTACCGGTGGCGCGTGCGCGCGCTTACGGTAGCATCTCGGCGATGCGGCGATGGGCCTGGCGCAGGCTCCAGACCACGTAGTTCTGCCCGCGCGCCAGATGCGTGCGCAGCGTGTGCCAGCGGTCGCTCTCCGCCGGCACCTGCCCAAGCTCAGTAGCCGGGGCGACCTCTGGGAGTGGCGGGATCTGCTGCGCCGGGTCATGGCGGAACCGGCCGGCCCGCACGTAGCCCAGCGGCACCAGATGGCGCGCCAGCGACCGCTGGGCTGCGTTCACCCGGCGAACCTCCGGGTCGTCGACCTCGCGGTCGAGCAGGCTCTCGGCCAGCTCGTAGAAGCGGTCGAGAGTGACGAGCAGGTTCCCGGCTGCCTGGAGCGAGGGCCGGAAATCGAACGCGTCGCCGGCCGCCTCCTGGTAACGCTGCAGGTACTCCTCGATCTCGCGCACGGTGGCCCGGTAGTCGAAGGGATGCACCGGCGCGTTGAGCGTGCGCAGCAGCACCGCGGCGTAGACGCGCATGTCGCGCAGCAGGTTGTCGGGGTCGGCGATCTCGATGGTGTCGTCCTCGGTGTGCCACTGGATGTTGCCGCCGCAGCCGCCGACGGGGTAATACCCCTTCTCGCGGATCAACGACTCGGGCATGGTCGAGGAGAGCATGAAGTAGGTGGTCACTCCCAGGTTATTGAACGAACAGTCGCCAGCGCGCAGGGGGCGGGAGAGGCTCGGCTCCTGGCCGGTGACGTCGTGGATGGTCGCGCGCACCAGTTCGGTCGCTTCGGCCATGCAGGCGACGTCGCGGTACTCGGTAGCCCAGCGACAGCCGGGCGAGTCGCAGTTGACGTGCGCGATGCAGTTGGGCATCAGATCCTGGGCGAAGGTGTCGGCATACCAGGTCGAGCCGGCATAGCGGCCGTGCGAGTGGCCCGACCACCAGGCGATGCGCAGCGTGCGGCGCAGCCGGTCGCGGTGCTGCCAGAAGACGCGGGCGATCTCGAGCAACGTGGCGTCGCCGGTGGCGTTGTCGCCGATGCCGACGTGCCAGGAGTCGAGGTGGCCGTGGAAGAGGACGAACTCGTCGGCAGCCTGGGTGCCCGGGATTTCGGCGACCACGACGGGGATCGGGCGCCAGCCAGTGTCGACCTCGGTGGAGAAGGCGACCTGCACCGTCCCCCGTGCGAGCTCAGCCTTGAGCGCCTCGCCATCGGGCCGGTTGATGGCCAGAATCGGCACCGGCGGCACCCGCCCGAGCGAGTCGAGGTCGGGCGAGCCCCAGGAGGTGGTCGCGATCCCTTCGTGGATGTACTGGCCAGGGTTGATGAAGATGGCGCCGATGGCGCCGGTCTTCGCCAGGTCGAGGCCGCGGGCGGCCAGGCCCAGCCCCTCGGTGAGGATGACCTTGCCGCGCAGATCCTGCTCGATCGGTGGCCTGGCGGCGCCGAGCAACTCGGCCACCCCGCGAGCGTGCGCGGAAGGAACATAGACCAACTCGCCGGTGATCTCGGCGCCCTCGGTGGAGGGCGAGAAGGAGAGCGTCTTGGCGCGGATCGGGCGCGGGTTTGGGCTAATGACCCGCAGCGTCGCCCGCAGCGGGATACTGATCAGACAGACGGGGTGATGGACGCGGTAAGGCACGCCCCAGGCGTCGAGCCGCCCGGTGAGGTAACCGACGGCTTCCGCTTCGTCACGGCTGCCGGAGAGCCGCACGAGGGTATTGAATCGCTCGAGCAACGCCCAGGGCTCCTCGACGCTGATGGCCCCGAGGATGACGCGCTCGGTCTCCGGATCGTGCCAGGAGATGACCATCGAACTACTCCTCATTCATCCGTCGCTGCGGGCTCCTGGCTGGTGACGTCGTGCTAGGCATGCCGACGACCGCCCGCTTCGCGGCGTATGCTACCGTATCGAGAGCCGGCGCTGAAAGGGCGGGCGTGGATGTGCTCGGAGGAACAGAGAGGCCGAGTCGGCAGCGCCTACCCTAGCCTTTGAGAGCTCCTTCTTGCAGCCCGCGCATGTACCACCGCTGGGTGATGGCGAAGGCGATCAGTGCTGGAGCCACCGCCATAACGTAGACCGCAGCGATCCGCGGCCAGGCCCATTGCCCCATCCCTCCGCTGGCAGCGGCCAGTACGACCGGGAGTGTGCGCACTTCCTGGTCGTTGGTAAGTGTTGTGGCGAGGAGGTACTCACCCCAGGCGGTCACGAAGTTCACGACGATGACGACCACGATGCCGTTTCGCACGAGTGGCAGCATCACCTGCAGGAGCATCCGCCATGGCCCGCAGCCATCGATGCGCGCTGCGTCGGCGAGCTCACGCGGAATTGTCTCGAAGATCCCGCGCATGATGAAGACGCTCAGCGCGAGCGACAGCGTGACATACGGAAAGATCAGCCCGTGTGTCGTGTTCAGAAACCCGAGCTGCTTCTGAATCTCGTAGACGGCGATAAGCGAGGTGATGCGCGTGGGGAAGAACATGGAGGCGACTAGCAGCGAGAAAACCACAACCCGGCCCGGCGTATCGAGGTGAACCAACGCATAACCAGCGAGCACCGCACAGACGGTCGCCAGGGCGACCGTCATCGAAGTGACGAAGATGCTGTTCAAGACGTTGCGCGGGAGCGTCGAGATGTGGGTCATCGCATAACGGTAGTGGCTGAAGTCGAACTCCGAAGGCCAGATCCGATTCGTGTAAGCATCGGGCAGTGACTTCACCGAGAGCAGGACAACCCAAGCGAGTGGGAACAGGACGATCCCGCAGAAGAGCAAAAGCACGGCGTGCCGCAGGATGGCTCCCCACGGGAGCGGCCGACGATGCCGCGGACGCTGCAGTGCTGCGTCCGCCCGTGCGAACGGTGCCCTCGACGCAAGTCGTTCTACCATCGTTTCCTCTCCTAATCTCGTGGGCGGAAAAGCCAGAACAGGAACGCCACTACGATAAGCATCAACAGTGCGCCGATCCAGCCAACCGCTGCGGCGTACGACTGCCGCCAGTCCCCGAGTTGGAAGGCGAGATCCCACATATAGACTGTCCACGTGTAGGTGGGCAGGGCACGGTTAAAGCCGCCGAAAATTAGGTACTCGTCAATCACTGCCATTGCAGTACCGAAGCGGAGGACGACGAGTACAAGCAAGATTGGGCGGAGGCGCGGCAACGTAACGCTCCAGAACATGCGCCACTCACTGGCACCATCCACGCGTGCGGCCTCAAAGAGTTCACGCGGAATAGTGGCCAAACCAGCGAGGAAGAAGATGGTGTGGTAGCCCAATCCCCACCACCACTCCATGACTGCGACCGCCAGGAAGGTGAGATCGGGATCGCCGAGCCACTGTGGCGCGTTGTAGATGGTGAACAGGTGCAGCACGTCGACGAGCACGTAGTTGATGGGGCCGATCGTGTAGCTGTACATCCACTTCCACAGGACGAAGATAAGTGGCCCTGGGATCATTGCCGGGATAAGCAGGATGACGCGATAGATGGTCGCCAGCCGCTGGTTCCTCACGCGGTCGATCAGGATTGCGGCGACGAGTGGGATGACGATCATCCCGGGGAGGAAAATCGCCGTGAAGGCTAGGGCGCGCAGCAATCCCTGGCGAACGAGCGGATCGGCTAGCGCTTCGCGATAGTTAGCCAGCCCGACCCAATGAACGGGTTCACCGACCCGGAGATAGTAGTAGTCGGTGAAGCTCATCCACAGGACGCGGAGGATCGGATAGAGCTGCCAGCCCACGAAGAAGCCGATGGTGGGCAGAAGGAATGGCCAGCTCGTCACGAACCGGTACATGAAGCTCTCACGCCAGTGCCGCGCCGTCGCCCCGGCTCGCCCTCTGGCGAGCACAACCATCCGGATCACCCTTCCACTCGCCAATACACGGCATCACTGCGTCACAGGCGAATCAATCGCAGACTGGCCCGGCACCGTGCGGTGCCGGGCCCACGGATTTGTCTTTCGCTCAGCCTCCCTGCTTCTTGAGTTCGGCAAGCACGGCATCGCGCGCCTCCTGCAGCGCCTGCCGCGGGTCGCGCACCTCTCCCTTAAAGTACTTCTCCCAGTGTGGCTGGCCGATCACGAACTGGGTGAGGCCGAACTTGTGCGTGCGGATCGCCTTGCTCACCTTGAGCTGGTCGACGATGAAGAAGGCCCAGTCCTGCATCCACTTCGGTGGGTTCTGTCGCCAGGCGTCCCAGAGAGACTGGTAGACTGAAAGCTGGCCGACTGCCTCGCGTCCTCCGCCGATCGAGTGCGCCCAGATGCGCTCGTCATAGGTGAGGGCCTTCATGTACTCGGCCGCGATCTCCTTGTTCTTGCCCCACTTGAAGAGAGCCGCCCCGGTGTTCCAGAAGACCGTCGCTCCCTCCCCACCAGAGGGCAGCGCCCCGAGGCGGAGCTTTGACGGATCGCGCCATACCCCGGCGAAGCGGATCGGTGCGTTCTGGTACTTCACGTAGTAGGCAACCTGCTCGGCACCGAAGGCGGCTTCGTCCGGCGTGTCGTTTACGCCAGCGTCGCTCTTTCCTGGGTTGAGCACGTCCGGATTAGCGAGTTCCATCATCTGCTTCATGAGCTCGAGCGCTTGCACCGCGGCGTCGCTCGTGAAATCGAACAGGCCGTCCTCGGTGTACACATCGGTGCTGATTGAGTGGGTAATCGGCGCCAGCGAGCGCCATCCGTGGGCATCGAAGGTACAGCCGAACGGCGCGGCGCCGCTGTCCTTCACCTTGCGCGCGGCTGCCAGCAGCTCGTCCCAGGTTTTCGGCGGCTTCTCCGGATCTAGGCCCGCCTTCTCCACGATGCCAGCGTGCCAACCCAGCACAATGACGTCCAGCAGAAACGGCCAGTTGTAGATCTTTCCCTGGTACGTAGCCTCTTCGAGGATCGACGGGATGATGTCCTTCTTCACGTCATCCGGAAGGTACGGATCCCAGGGCTCAATCACCTCGGCCTCGACAAGTTGCGCCATCTCGACGAACGGCGTCATCCCGATGTAGACATCCCAGGTGCTGTTCTTGTCGCGGGCCTCGGCGACGAATCGCTCGATACCGAATCCCTGAACCGGCGCGATCTTCGAGTCGATCGGGTGCTTCTTGGCGAAGTCCGGATTGACGCCCTTCTCAATATCTGGATGCAAGTTGATGATCCACTGGTAGAAGGTCGGCGTGAAGGGGCGCTCCCCACCGCCCGGGGTCGCCTCGCTCGCCGAGGGCTGGCCGGCCGTCGGAGCGGGTGTCGTACCACCGCGGCATGCACTGAGCAGCACCCCGAAACTCGAACCAAGAATGCCGAGCGTCGTAAGCCGCTTGAGTAGCTCACGCCGCTGAAGGCGTTCCTCGAGCAACCAGTACTGCGAGTCACCGATACCGTTACTCATGAATCCACCTCCCCCTTGCTCCTACCAAGCATTCCAACAGGGAAGAGTACCGACTTCGCAGCGCCGTGTCAACAGGGTAAGTGCCATTTCGCTATGTGCAATGCATGGGTGATTCCCGCAGGGTCTCGCACATCCTTGGTCACGCTCGCAAAAACAGACTCAACTGGCGAGAGAGGCACCAAAACACCTGAGACAGGCCTAAGTCCGCGCCTGCTGCCTCTCCGCATCGCCGCTCCACGCCTGCTGGGGTTCCAGGTACCGGACCAACTCGACCCCCGCCTGCTCGTTCAGCTGGGGCCCCACGCGATCCACGATCGCGTGGGATACCCTTCAGCTCCCGTCGAACCACCATGAGGGTCCCCTCGTTGGCCACGTCACGGTAATGGGCGATCACTGGTTCATCACGCTCCATCTCTCGTTTAGCCGCTTCCACGTAGGTCAGCGCCCCGATCGCCACGACGCCCGCCAACGTCACGATCGCACGCCGATCAGTCAGCCTTCTCCGGGTCCTGCCGATGTGTGCGCTCTCTGGGGCGAGCTCGCGTGTTCCTAGCTCTGAGAGGATCGCTAGCCTGTATGGCCTATTCCCAGCGACAGCGCAGCGCGGCCAGCAGCGCGCTGCCCAGCCCGATGCTCAGGACTGCGAGCGTGGTCGTATGGAGTTCGCTCCACCAGGCATGCCCGGCCCAGCCCTCGTGGAGGAGCATGACGAGGGCGTCGCCGGGAGGACGCTCGTCATCTCGCGCAGGCGCTGCGGCGGCAGCTCCCGCGGGAATGCCATACCAGAGAGGAACAACATCGGGTAGAGCAGCAGCAACCCGACGATCTGCGCGACGCGGGCAGTGGGCACCACTGCCGCGAGCAGGAAGCCGAAGGCGAGCATGGCGAACTCTCCCAGCAGGAGCGCGAGGCCGAAGGGGAGGAGCGTCGCCGGGAAGCACAGGTCGAAGCGGAGCGCGGCGACGAGGATCAAGAGCAGCATCCCGAGGAGCGTCAGCGCGACCAGCGGAAGGACGAGCGCGGCCAGCACCGCCAGCGGGTGCAGCAGGGTGACCGCGAGCCGCCGCAGCCACTTGCGCTCCCGGTAGCTCGCTAGCGTGATGGGCAGCGAGAGGAAGGCGACGGTGCAGATGATCATCCCGGTGTAGCCGGAGATCGAGACGTCCACGGTACCCAGGCCACCGAACTTCGGCTCGTTGCCGAAGATGCTCCCGAAGATAAGCACCAGCATGGACGGGAAGACGAGGGTGAAGAACGCGACGAACGGCTCCCGGAGCTTGAGGCGAAGCTCGGCCATCGCCAGGTGGGCCAGCCTGCGAATCGGCATCAGGCCCCCTCCTTCTGCAGTAGGCGCTGTCAATCGCATGAACACCTCCTCAAGCGTCGGGCGCTCCAGGCGAAGCTGGCGCAGCGATGCGCCGCTGTGGACCACGGCAGCGATCACCTCGGTAACGGCGCAGTCATCGTCGACCTGCAGCGTGATCTCGTCTACTCCCGTGCTCACCTCCCGCACGCCAGGGACCGTTGCAAGCCACCCGAGATCCTGGTTCGCGCCGACGCTGATCGTGAGCCGGAAGCCGCCCACCACCTGCCGCGCGAGCCAGTCGGGCGTATCGAGCGCGACCGGGCGCCCACGGTGGAGCACGCCGACCCGGTCACAGAGCGCCTCGGCCTCCTCCATAAGGTGGGTACTGAGGATAATGGTCTTGCCGTGGTCACGGGTAGCGCGGATCAACTGCCACAGCGCGCGCCGGCCGTGGGGGTCGAGGCCAGTTGTAAGCTCATCCAGGAAGAGCAGCGACGGGTCGTGAACCAGGGCCAGCGCGACGAAGAGTCGCTGCTTCTGGCCACCGGAGAGCTTGCCGAACGGGGTGCGCTCCTGCCCGGCAAGGCCGAGCTGTTCCAGTAGCCCCGCCAGGTCGACCCGGCGCGGGTACAGCGAGGCGAAGAGACGCAGCGCCTCGCCGACGGTGAGCCGGTCGGGCAGGGATGTCTCCTGGAGCTGAGGCCGATCTCGATCGCCAGGTCGCGTCGCTGGCGTCAGGGATCGCGACCTGGCATGCGCACCACACCGCCATCTGGGCGGCGAAGGCCTTCCAGGCACTCGATGGTCGTCGTCTTGCCGGCCTCGTTCGGCCCGAGCAGGCCGAAGACTTCCCCCGTCTCCACCTGAAAACTCACGCTATCGACTGCGACGACCGAGCCATACGACTTACGCAGGCCCTGCACGAAGACCACGTCGCTCATCGCTTTCCTCTTCCATGTCTTTCTCGGCCGGCGGACTCGGTGCCGCGCCGCTGAGCCGGCCATCCACGATGGCTCTGAGCGCCTCCAAGTGCTCGACGAAGGCCAGGCGGCCACGCGGGGTCAGCGCGACGTAGGTGCGCGGCTTGCGAGCGACGAACGTCTTGCGCACCTGCACGTAGCCGGCTTCTTCGAGTTTGGCCAAGTGGGTACCGAGGTTCCCGTCGGTGAGCTGGAGGAGATCGCGCAGGTAGGTAAACTCGACCTCGGTCTCCGGAGCCAGCTCGTTGAGCGCGGCCATAATGCGCAGGCGAGTCGGCTGGTGGATGAGCTCGTTCAGCGCAGCCATCACCGCCGCCCCCAGCGCAGCCAGATCCCGCTGGCGAGCAGCGCTCCGCCGCCGAGGATCGCCATGGACGCGGCGTAGTAGCTCGGGGCGAGCAGATAGGTTCCGACGACCACGGCGGTAACGAACAGGCCGATTGCGGCCAGCGCACGGTCGAGCTAGATACCCTGGATGACATAGCCCGCCATGATGAGCAGGACAGTGACGAGGCTGCCCCGCTCCCCACTGGCGGGCGAGATCAGCGCGATTACCAGGCCGATGTAGCCGGCCGCAACCAGCCAGCAGAGCCCGATCCTGGCTCCCACCGGAGAGCGCACATGGCGGCTCTCTCAGCTATGCAGGCCGAAGGTGAGCGCGATGGCCGGGCCGACGAGCAGAAGCCAGACGGTTCCAGCGATGGAAGGCAAGAGCAGTGCCGTCGCTCCGAAGCCGAGGAGCCAGACGACGCCCCAGAGGATGAGCGTGAGGGGCAGGGCACTCCTGGCGACTGCCCGGCGCACGAGGCGCTCGGTGCGGGCGATATCGTCAAGGAGTTGCTGGGCTTCTTCCGGCTGGACGCTCATGTGTGGCTCCTCCCCCTGGCGACAGATCCACAGAGTACTCCGCATTGAGGAGTACTCTGTGACCCCCTTATCTCAAGGGGAGGTTTCCGCTGAACGTCAAAACTTCCCGTTCGCGGCGGCCGCTCAGCGGGCAGTGTCGTCACGCGGGCGCGCGACCTGTCCAGCGAACTGCTCGGGCTCGCAGCTACGGCAGCGGAACAGTGATCGACGATCGGATGCGCCGGGGCAACGTGGAGGCACGGCGGGGGCACACGGCCGGCGAGTTTCCCCCGCCCGGCTAGACGGGGTGTCGCAGTCATGTCACAATTAGTCATCGATACCGGCCACGCCGCGCGTGGTGACTCAGGAGTTCAGCCGTGTCAGACGAACCCGTACGCGAGGGCCAACCGGCCGAGGATGACCTGTTCGAGGCAATCCAGCGTTTCCTCGCCGAGCAGTCCGGCGACGCGATCGATGGCGAACTCCGCGCTGCCTTCCAGGAGGCCCGTCGCTTCGTCCACCGGGAACTGCGCGGGCGTCCGGAGTATGACCGGATGCTGCGGTCGCTCGAGCGGCTGCTCGAGGACGAGTTCCCGGGTCTGTTCACCGCTCCGGTGCGTGCGCACCTGGCGGAGACGCTGTACCTCTATGGCCTGGCCCACTTCTCCCTGCTCCAGGGCCAGGGGCCGGCCGGCTTTACCTCCGGCGAAGCGATCGAGGAGGGCGAGGACGAAGAGGAAGAGGCCGAGGCCCGGCCCCTCGTGATCTACGACCTCTGGTTCCCGCAAGACATCGCCCTTGAACGCGCCGAGGACGGGTACTACCTGCACGTCAGCGATGGCCGCATCGACCTGGCGCTCTACCTGGGCACCGAGCCGAACGAGCGCGGCGCGCTGAGCGACCTCCTGGGTCACCTCCGCTACGCCCTCACCCACGCGCCGCCCGGCGAGCCGGCACACCAGAGCGACCGGATCACACCGGTCCTCACCGTCGAGCTCGACTACAGCGGCTCCGAGCTGATCGAGGCGAACGACCACGTCGATATCCTCTTCCTCGACCCCGAGGGCGAGCCGATCGTCCGCATGCACGCGCGGTCGACCGAGCTGCGCCTGATCGTCGACGAGATCCAAGCTCGTGGCCGGGACGGCGGGTTCTGAGGACAGGCACCGGCCCGCCAGCCCTCCAGCGCCTTCGCCTCTGCATGCGTCACGCGCGGCGTGTCCTGTTTCTGAACCACACGCGCTCCCGTTCGGTCGCCTGCGCCGACTGCGCAGGGGGTTGCCGCACACGCGTCGCTGAGGGAAAGTAGGGCGACGGTTCACTGCGTGCGCGAGGGGGGGAGTGGTGCGCCGCTATACGCCAGAGCTCGCAGTCAGCTTGCAGATACCTGGGGATGTGCAGGTCTCGCCGGATGGCCGCCGGGTCGCCTGGGTGACCGCGCCGATTGGCCACGCGCAGCCGCTGCCGGCGTCATCGCTCTGGCAGCGCCAGGTCGACGGCAGCGACGAGCCACGCCAGCTCACAACCGGCGACGCAGAGGATCGCGCGCCGCGCTGGTCGCCCGATGGCCGGCTGATCGCTTTCCTCTCCGACCGTGAGCAGCGCGCGCCGGCCGAGCGTGCCCACCAGCTCTGGGTCATCCCCGCCGAAGGTGGCACTGCCCAGCGGCTGACCGGCTTTCGCCGTGGCGTCGACCTTCCCGTCTGGTCTCCCGACGGCCGCGCTCTGACCGTGACCGTTGACCGCCTGGTGCTTGCCGGGGCGGAAGATTCGCCGGTCGACGTCCGGGTCGCCAGCCTGCTGCCCCGGCCACGCGTCATCGTCCGCGTGCCGCTCGACGGTGGAGCGCCGGGCGCCCTCGGTCCGGCTGCCGGCCACGTCTGGGACTACGCCTGGTCTCCGGGCGGGCGCGAGCTGGCGGTGGTCACCTCGCCGAGCGACCTGCTGGACTCGACGCCCGACCAGACGCGCCTGATCCTGCTCGACGCGAGCACGCGGGCGGAGCGCGAGCTGCTGCGGCTGGCCCGCCTCCCTGCCTCGCTGGCCTGGTCGCCGGATGGACGCCGGCTGGCAGTCGTCGGCATCCTCCTGGGCAACCCTGACGACCAGCGGGTGATCCTGCTGGATCTGTCGCGGGGCGACATCACGACACTCGACCCCGGCGAGAGCACGCCACTCTGGGCGGGCTGGCTGGGAGAGCGTACGCTGCTGATCCTCTCGGCCGCGGGCCTCTGGACACGGTTCGCCCGCTACGACCTGGAGACCGGCATCGCTGGCGCGCTGGAGCCGGTGCCGGCCGGTGGCTGGGTCACCCCGCCGGCCAGCTTGAGCCTCGACCGGCGGACGCTGGGGCTGATCCGGCAGTCGCCCCTCAGCCCGCCGGAGGTCTGGGCCGGGCCGTGGGACGAGGGGCTACGCTGCCTCACCGAGCTGAACCCGCAACTCGCGGGGGTGGAGCTGGCGCCGATGGAGCCGGTGGAGTGGCGGGCGAGCGATGGGCTGGCCATCCAGGGCTGGCTGCTCACCCCACCCGGGGCACGCCAGGGGCAGCGCTTGCCGCTGGTTGTCGACATCCACGGCGGGCCGAGCGCGGTCTGGGGCGCGACGTTCCACGCCACGTGGCACGACTGGGGGCAGGTGCTGGCCGGAGCCGGGTTCGCCGTGCTGCTGCCCAACCCGCGCGGCAGCATCGGCCGGGGAGCCGCCTTCACCGCCGCCAACCGCAACGACCTCGGCGGCGGCGACGCCGACGACGTGCTGCGCGGCGTCGACTGGTGCGTGGCCGAGGGCCTGGCCGACCCGAACCGGCTGGGCGTCGGCGGCTGGAGCTACGGCGGCTTCCTCACCGCCTGGCTGATCGGGCACACCGACCGCTTCCGGGCTGCCGTCTGCGGCGCCGCCGTGACCGACTGGGTCAGCAAGGTCGGCATGACCGACATCCGTCCGCTCAACGAAGATCGCTTCCCTGGCCCGCTCCACGAGCAGCCGGACGCGTACTGGGAGCGCTCGCCGGTGCGCTACCTCGGGCGGATCACGACGCCGACCTTGGTCGTCCACGGCGAGGCCGACCAGCGGGTGCCGCCCGGCCAGGGGCTGGAGCTGTACCTCGGCCTGCGGGAGCGCGGCGTGCCCACGGAACTCGTGCTTTACCCGCGGCAGAAGCACGCGTTCCACGAGCGGGCCCACCAGCTCGACCTGCTGCGGCGCATCGTCGCCTGGTACGAGCGCTGGCTCACGGCGTGAGCTGCCAGGCCCGAGGGGGCGGCCACCCGTGACGCTCTTCGCCCTGGGCCTCGTCCTGGCGGCGGCCTTCTGCCACGCGACCTGGAACCTCCTGGCCAAGCGCGTCGGCAGCGGCGCGCCCTTCGTCTGGCTTTTCGGGACGCTCGGAGCCCTGATCTATGCTCCGCTGGCCGTCGGGATCATCCTCGTCCAGCGGCCCGAGCTGGGATTTCCCCAGCTCGCCTTCATCGTCGGCAGCGCGCTGCTGCACATCGCCTACTTCCTGCTGCTTCAGCAGGGCTACCGGATCGGCGACCTCTCGCTGGTCTACCCGCTGGCCCGCGGCACCGGGCCGATGCTCTCGACGCTCGGCGCCATCGCGCTCTTCGGTGAGCGCCCCAGCCCGATCGCGCTGACCGGCGCCGTGCTCATCATTGGCTGCATCTTCCTGCTGACCGGCGGCGCCCGGCTGCTCCGGCACCCGTTGTCCGCCGACGGCGCGGTCGCCTTCGGCCTGCTGACCGGCACGCTGATCGCGACCTATACCCTGTGGGACAAGCACGCGGTGAGCGCGCTGCTGATCCCGCCGGTGGTGCTCGACTGGGCGACAGCGGTCGGCCGCTCGCTGCTGCTGACGCCGATCGCCGCGCGGCGCTGGGGCGAGGTGCGGGCGCTCTGGCGCGACCACCGGCTGCCGGTGCTGGGAGTGGCGATCCTCACCCCGCTCGCCTATATCCTGGTTCTCACCGCCATGCGCTTTACGCCGGTGAGCTACGTCGCTCCAGCGCGGGAGATCAGCATCCTGATCGGCACGGCGATGGGCGCGCGCCTGCTCGACGAGAGCGACGGCGGCCGCCGCCTGCTGGCCGCGAGCGGCATGGTGCTGGGCCTCGTCGCCCTGGCCCTCGGCTAGCCGGGTGAGGTGAGCGGGCTGGGTCCCCGGTCAGTCACGCCGGAGCGCTATCGGGCCGGCAGGCACTGGCAGGGCACGAGCCCTGCGGGCATTGGCCGGGGATCTGGTAGCGCCGCTCGGAAGGCCGGCAGGATATCGCCGGCAGGCACGGGAGACGCTCTCACCGGAGCCCTGCATCGGCTCACCCGGGCGGCTTCAGCGCCGATCCAGGCACGCGATCCCCTCGCCCGTCACTCTCCTGATCTGGTCCATCCTCAGCATAAGACGCGCATCCCGAGGCAGCATCGGTCGTGACCTCACGACGAGGGCTCTCTCGAGCGAGCAGCCGAGCAGATTCCCAGGGAGAAATGGATGGTACGCTCTTGACAGACCATTTGACGGCTGTTAGTGTATGGCCAGTCTATGCAAACCACTACTCCGGGCATGATGCCAGCCGGCAGTGTCCGGTCATTCGTTCGTACGTCGGTTCGGATAAGATCCGGACGCCTTTTCTATTAAGAACGAGGCGCAGCGGATAAGCGTACCCTGCTGTGATTCATCGACTTGCGGTTGGGGAAGGGATCACGCGCTGTGCGGCCCGTATCGACGCTTTCGCAGTCGACGCGCTCACGAGATGCCGGATGTGCCTATCGTGCTCCCCCGTCCCGAGGGCAGTTCGGTGTGCACTGATGTGAGACATACCATGCTGAGTGGGGGAGATCATGGCGAAGGAGAAAACAGGACACCTGAGCCTTGCCGAGCTCGAGCAACTCGTCGCATCCGGTGAAGTCGACACTGTCATCAGCGCGCTCTGCGACATGCAGGGGCGTCTGATGGGAAAGCGCGTGCGCGCGGAGTTCTTCCTCGAGCATGTCCGGGAACACGGCACCCATTTCTGTACCTACCTGCTCGGTACCGACATGGAGATGAACACTCCTGGTGGCTACCGCTTGATGAACTGGGAAACTGGGTATGGAGACTGGGTTGCCCGGCCTGACTTCTCCACCCTCCGGCGCATCCCCTGGCTTGAAGGAACCGCCCTCGTCCTCGCCGACGCGGTCGACGAGGAAACAGGTGAGCTGATACCGGTGGCACCACGCACGATCTTGCGTCGACAGGTCGAACGCGCGCACGCGCTGGGGTTGCGGCCGATGATGGCGAGTGAGCTAGAGTTCTACCTCCTCAAAGACTCATTTGAGGAAGCGTATGACAAAGGCTACCGCAATCTGCGACCCATCGGCTGGTACAACGAAGACTATCACCTCTTCCAGGGCACCAAGGCGGAACCGATCTATCGCCAGGTGCGCAACCTGATGACTGCCGCAGCCATCCCGATCGAGTTCTCCAAGGGAGAGGCAGCCGCCGGGCAACACGAGATCAACATCCACTACGCCGATGCGCTGGAATCCGCCGACCGCGCCGTGCTCTTCAAGCACGGCGTGAAGGAGATCGCGTACCTGAATGGCTGCGCCGTCACGTTCATGGCAAAGCCGCACCACACCTGGACAGGTTCCAGCTCGCACATCCACCTCAGCTTTTGGGACGCTGCTGGGGAGCGGAACCTGTTCTACGACCCTGACGGCCAGCCGCACCACATGAGCCGCACCATGAAGCACGCCCTGGCCGGTCTGATTGCCCATGCCCGTGAGTTCTCGCTCCTCGTCGCCTCCAACGTCAACTCCTACAAGCGCTATGCAGTCGCCAGTTGGGCACCGGTAAACGTCGTCTGGGGCAGGGATAACCGTACCTGCGGGTTCCGCATCGTCGGCCACGGGCAATCCCTGCGCATCGAGAACCGGATCCCCGGAGCGGACGCCAACCCCTATCTGGCCTATGCCGCCATGATCGCCGCCGCGCTCGATGGCATCGAGCGTGAGCTTCCCCTCCCGCCCGAGCACCAGGGGAATGCCTACGTGGCCGAAGGCGTCACGCGCGTGCCGAGGACGCTCGGCGAGGCCACCGAAGAGTTCGCTCGCAGCCATCTGGCCCGCACCGCCTTCGGTGACCTCGTCGTCGAGCACTACACCAACATGGCGCGCGTCGAGCAGGAGACCTATGACGCGGTAGTGACCGACTGGGAACTCTACCGGTATTTCGAGCGCGGGTGACGGAGGAGACACGATGGGCGGAAAGCTGGAGGGGAAGGTCTGCATCATCACCGGAGCGGGCTCGGGGATCGGGCGAGAGTCAGCGCTGCTCTTCGCGCGAGAGGGCGCGCGGGTCGTCGTGGCCGACATCAACGACGCGGGTGGAGAAGAGACAGTACGCCTGGTTCGCGCGGAGGGCGGTGAGGCGACGTTCGTCCACACCGATGTGACGAAGTCGAGCGAGGTCGAGCGGTTGGTGCGATCAGCCGAGGAGATCTACGGGCAACTGAACGTCATGTTCAACAATGCCGGCATCTTCCCAGACGAGGATGGCTCGGTGGTCGATACCCCCGAGCACGTCTGGGATCTCGTGATGCAGGTGAACCTCAAGGGGGTCTTCCTGGGCTGCAAGTACGCCATCCCGGCGCTGTTGCGCGCCGGTGGTGGCTCCATCATCAACACGGCGAGTTTCGTCGCCCTGATGGGTGCCGCGGTACCGCAGATCGCGTACACGGCCAGCAAGGGGGGCGTGCTGGCGATGACCCGCGAAATCGCGATCGAGTTCGCGCGCAAGAACATCCGCGCCAACGCGCTCTGCCCCGGGCCCGTCGATACCCCGCTCTTGCGCTCGATCCTTTCCGATCCGGCGAAGCGACAGCGCCGGCTGGTGCATATCCCGATGGGACGGTTCGCCCAGGCCCAGGAGATCGCGCAGGCCGCGCTCTTCCTCGCCTCGGACGACTCGTCGTACGTGAACGCGACAGCGTTCGTCGTCGATGGCGGCATCACGGCTGCCTACATTACTCCGGAGGATTGAGTACAGCCGCAAGCACTGCGGGAAGGAGGAGACATGGGGGATCAGCCGACGATCGAGCGCGGCGGAGTCCGCTACGAGCGAGTGGGCAGCGACTATCTGGAGCAGCGCAAGCTGCGGCGACACGCCAACTGGGTACTCCTGTGGGCGCTCGGCGTGGGAGCCGTCATCTCGGGAGACTTCTTCGGGTGGAACTTCGGGCTGGATGCCGGTGGCTTCGGCGGGCTCCTGGTCGCGACTGCGCTGATGGCGCTGATGTACTTGTGCATGGTGTACAGCATCGCCGAGCTGAGCACCGCGTTGCCACACGCGGGAGGCTTCTACTCGTTTACCCGGAGCGCCTTCGGGCCGTGGGGCGGGTACCTCGTCGGCGTCACCGACACGATCGAGTACGTCATCACACCAGCGGTGATCGTCGTCGGCATCGGCGGATACATGAACACGTTGTTTCCGTCGGTACCGATCTGGATCTGGTGGCTCGTCTTCTATGCGATCTTCGTGGGCATCAACATCATGGGAGTCGAGATCACCCTCAAAGTGGGCCTCATCGTCACGCTCCTGGCGATGCTCGTCCTGGTGGTCTTCTACCTCGGGGCGGTGGCCTCCGGAGCCTTTAGCTGGGATCTCGTCTTCAACATCGAGCCGGATCCGAACGCCAGCGGGAGTTCCACGTTCCTGCCCAAAGGCTTCTTCGGCATCTTCGCTGCCCTTCCCTTTGCCATCTGGTTCTACCTGGCGATCGAAGAGCTCCCGCTGGCGGCTGAAGAGACCCACGACGTCGTGCGCGATATGCCGCGCGGCCTGATCACCGGCATCTTCACGCTGCTCGCGCTCTCGGTCTTCACGCTGATCTTCAACTCGGGCGTCGACGGCGGGGCAGTGCAGATCGGCGTGTCCGGGGCGCCGCTCGCCGACGGCTTCGTCGCGGTCTTCGGAAGCGGGGCCACCACGACGCTCCTGACACTCATCGCGCTCACCGGCCTGGTAGCCAGCTTCCACACCATCATCTACGCCTATGGCCGCGTGATCTTCGCGCTCTCTCGGGCAGGATACTACCCGCGCTTCCTCTCGGTGACCGGCCGCACCACGCATACCCCCCACTATGCCCTGATCGCTGGCGCGGTCATCGGTCTGCTCTGCGCCGTGATCATCGACCGCTTCGGTAGCGGGATCGTCGGGGCGGCGCTCCTCAACATGGCGGTGTTCGGCGCGGTCATCTCCTACGCCGCGGTGATGCTCGCCTACATCCGCCTGAAGGTCGCGCGACCAGAGCTGCCACGACCGTACCAGAGCCCCTTCGGGATCCCCGGCGCGGCGATCGGCGCTGCGCTGGCCATCCTCGCCCTGCTCGCGACCTTCTCGATCCAGGACTACCGCCCCGGCGTGCTCGGCGTCGCCGTCTTCCTCCTCGTCGCGATCCTCTTCTTCGCGTTCTACTCGCGGCATCGCCTGGTCGCGCAGGCGCCCGAGGAAGAAGTGGCCTTGATCCTCGAGGCCGAGAAAGAGCTGAAACACCAGTATGTCGAGCTCGAATCCGAAGAGGAGCGACTGCGGCTACAACAGGCGAGCATCGAGCAGCGAGGAGACTCCGGCAACTCCTGAACGACGGTGAGCTGAAGGGGAGTGGTTCGAGCGGGCCACTCCCCCGCTGGACTCACCAGTAGCGCATGGCATCGAGGAAAATCGCCCTGAGGTCGTCGGCGGTCACCGGCCGCGGCGAGAGGCCGATCACGGCACGCTGCGGCAGCGTGCCGGCAACCAGCGCATCGACATCGTCCGGCGTGTAGCCGATGGCGCTCAAGCCGTTCGGCATCCCTAGCCGTCGCATGATCCGGATGATGGCGTCGGCCAGGATCGCGCCCGCGTCCTCGGGCGCAGCCCCGCGCACGTCGATGCCCATCAGTTCGGCCGCCTGGAGGTGTCGTGCCGGGTCGGCGGAGGCCGTCCAGCGGAAGACGGCGGGGGCGTTGAGGATGACCGACATGCCGTGGGGTACCAGCGGGTGGTCGGGCGGGTAGCCCTCGGCGACGTAGTCGCGCACCATGCCGGAGACCGGGTAGGACATCCCGTGCGGCAGGTGGACGCCGGCGTTGCCGAAGCCGACGCCGGCCATCGCGGCGGCGAGGATCATCTGGCTGCGCGCCTCGTCGTCGTTCGGGTCTTCCACGGCCCGCACGATGTGGGCCGAGACCATCCGGATGGCCTGGGTGGCCCAGATATCGCTGATCGGGTTGGCGCCCTGGTAGGCCGGCCGCAGCTCCGGGCGCTCGGGCGCCGGGCGCCGGTGGTACGGCAGGGCGGTGAACGACTCCAGGGCGTGGCTGAGCACGTCGAGGCCGCTGCAAGCCGCCACCATCGGCGGCATGGTACGGGTGTTCTCCGGGTCGAGGATGCCGAGGTGCGGTCGCAGGGCGCGATGGCGGATGCCGGTCTTGGCGTGCATCTCGGTCAGGTCGAAGATCGCCACGCCGGTGGTCTCGCTGCCGGTGCCGGCAGTCGTCGGGATGGCGATCATCGGCTTGAGCGGGCCGGGTACCGGGCGCCCCTCGCCGATCGGCGGGTTGACGTAGGCCAGGAAGTCGGCCGGGTAGGTGGCGTAGAGGTTCGCCGCCTTCATCGTGTCGATGCTCGAGCCACCGCCGACGGCGACGAAGCCGTCGAAGCGGCCCTCGGTAGCGAAGCGGATCGCTTCCTTGAAGGAGAGGTCGGTCGGCTCGACGCGCACCTGGTCGAACAGCACGGCGTCGATCCCCTGCTCGCGCAGGGCGGCCAGCGTGACCTCGACCGGCTCGCTGTGGGCTAAGCGGGGATCAGTGACGACCATGACGCGCCTGGCGCCGAGCTGGTGCATGTCGTGGCCGACCTCGCGCGTCGCGCCGGGGCCGTACTTGATGCTGGAGGTGTCCATCGTAAAGGCGGTCTCGAACCGCATGCCTCGCTCCCTTCGACCAGGTCGCTCCAGCGATGGTGGCAGCAGGCATTGAAACACGACGTGAAGCTGCCCGCCAGTCTCCAGGCGGAGCGCCTTCGACCACACCGGCCCTCGGAGCGCGTGAAGAGCGGACGGCACCGCTTTCGGTGACCGCTCGGAGCACGAGGCAGCTCGGAGCCGGTGCCTCGTCGTCACCGTCACCGGAGCGCGCCGAACCGGTCGCGTCCGGTGCGCGGAGCACGCTGTGGCCCGAAACCTGCCTGCTCGGAGCAAGCAGCGCACGCGGTTTCCGAGCTGCCACCCGTGTGCCTGGACACGTCTCTCCCTGCCACCCGGTCACCGACGGGAACCCCTCTCTTCCCACCCGGCTCGGACGCTTGTGCTCGCAGCCGTCTCCGCTCGGCTCCCAGCCTTGACGGGCACCGGGCTGTTGCTAACCTATATCTGCCTGCTCCGCCTCTCAAACGATTGGGCTGTGAGGTGCGAGATGGACGAGTGGAGTCAACTTCTCGTCGCCAGCCTGCTGCACGATATCGGCAAGTTCTGGCAGCGCACCGGCGAGCCGCACAGCGAGGCCTACGTTGCCTTCGACGAGCAGGTCTACGGCCGCCACGGCGCGCACGCCAAATGGAGCGCCGACTTCATCGAGCGCTGGCTCCCCGGCTGGAAGCCAGCGGCCTGGCCGGCGCTCACGCACCACAGACCGCAGGACTCGCTCGCCAAGCTCGTCGCACTGGCCGACTGGCTCTCCTCCGGCGAGCGCGACGACCAGGACATCCCGCCGCAGGCTCGGAGCAAGCAGTTGCTCAGCGTCTTCTCCCGCGTCCGCCTCGAGGCGCGCGAGCCGCCTCCAGCCTGGCTGCCGCTGCGGCCGCTGCGGGTCGAGGCGGAGACGATCTTCCCCCTCGCGCAGCCGTCCTCCCCTCCGCAAGAGCAGGCAGCCTATCAGGAGCTGTGGCGGAGCTTCGTCGACGAGGTGAGTCGAGTTCCCCCCGAGCTCAGCTTCGAGGCCCGCTTCCAGACACTGCTCGCGCTGCTGCAGAAGTACACCTGGTGCGTGCCCTCCGCCTACTGGGGCACGGTGCCCGATGTCTCGCTCTACGACCACAGCCGCGCGACCTGCGCGCTGGCCGCCGCGCTCTACCGGAGCGGCCTCGGCGAGCCGGAGGCCGATGCCCTGCTTGCCCAGCAAGGCGACACCTGGCGCGCGGAGCGCCTCGCGCTCGTCTCTGGCGATGTCACCGGCGTGCAGCGCTTCATCTACACGATCACCGCCAAGAGTGCAGCCCGCGGCCTGCGTGGTCGCTCATTCTACCTGCAGCTCCTCACCGAAGCGATCGCCCGCTGGCTGCTCCGGGAGCTACAGCTCCCTCTGGCCAACCTGCTCTACGCTGGCGGCGGCCGGTTCTACCTGCTCACGCACCGGCTCGAGGCCGACCACCTGGCAGACCTCCGGCGCCGGCTCGACCACCTGCTGCTCCACGCCCACGAGGGCGACCTCTACGTCGCCCTGGCCCACCTCCCCGTGCGCTTCGAGCAGTTTCGGAGCCGGGAGTTCAGCGAAGCGTGGGCGGCGCTTCACCAGGAGCTGGCCGTCCAGAAGCAGCGCAAGTTCGGGAGTCTCGAGCCGAGCGAGCAGGCGGAATTCCTGTTCGCTCCCCGCGGAGGCGGCGGCGAAGAGCAACCGTGCAGCGTCTGCCGGCGCGAGGGCGAGTGGGCGAGCGCTGAGCCGCCCGAGCAGCGCAAGTGCACGCTCTGCGCGAGCTTCGAAGAGCTGGGAGCCGAGCTTCGCCGCGCTCGCTGGCTGTGCCTCGTCGAGATCCCGCCGGTGTTCCCGGCCCATCGGGCACGAGCCTACCAGGACGCCCTGCGCGCGCTCGGCTTCGAGCTCGTCCTCGTCGAGGACGACGCGGATCTGTCCCGCCGGGTCACCCGCGAATCGGGCGCGCTCCTGCGCGTCGACGACACCGATTTCCTGACCCAGGAAGCGCTAGCCGTCGCTCGCCAGCGGCAGTCGGTCGCCCTGGGCTTCGCCTTCCTCGCCAATGTGGTGCCGCTCGACAGAGACGGCAGTGTAGTCGAGTTGGCGCGCATCGCCGCAGCCGCCCAGGGAGCGAAGCGGTTGGGCATCCTGCGCCTGGACGTCGATGACCTCGGCCGGATCTTCGCGCTCGGCCTGGGCCAGCAGATGACCCTCTCGCGGCTCGCCAGCCTGAGCACCCTGCTACGCCTCTACTTCGAGGGCTGGCTGGCCGCGCTGGCGCATCGTCACAACCAGGAGGGGCCTCACGTCTACATCGTCTACGCCGGCGGCGACGACGTCTTCGCCGTGGGCTCCTGGAACCGGATCCTGGAGCTCGGCCAGGAGATCCGCGGCGATTTCCACCGCTTCACCGGGGGACACCCGGATCTCCACCTCTCGGCCGGGATCGCGCTGGTCGCGGAGGACTACCCGCTCTACCAGGCCGCCGAGGAGGCCAGGGACGCGCTGGAGGCGGCCAAGGCGCGCAGCCAGGACGGGCGCGTGGTCAAGAACGCTGTGACCTTCCTCGGGCAGACCATGGACTGGGAGCGGTTCTCGCAGGCCGCTGCTCAGGTCGATCGCCTCGTCCGGCTCATCGAGGAAGAGGGGGTGCCACGCAGCCTCGTCCAGGTGCTCAAGGTGGCAGCGCGGCACTACGAGGACGCGCGCCAGCAAGCCCACGGGCGCGGGCGGCTGCGGCCCGGCCAGCTCGTCTACGGCCGCTGGATGTGGCTGCTCGCCTATGCCCTGGCGCGGCTGGCCGAGCGGCACCAGGACGCGGCAGGCCCGCTCCGGTCGCTAGAGAGCAGCCTGAAGGAAGTCACCGTAGCTGAGAGCCTGGGGGTGATCAGCCGTTGGGCCGAGCTGTCGACCAGGAAGGAGGACGAACGATGAGCCAGCAACCACGCCCCTCAGGTGCCGGTCGCCCGGGAGGGCCTGGGCAGCAGCCCTACCGGTTTCCAGGGGTGTCGGAGGAGGAACTCCGGCAGATCATCGTCGAGGGCGACCCGGTGAAGCTGGTCGAGGTCGCCGAGCGGGTAGGGAAGGAACTGGCACAGCCGGCAGGCAGGCGAACCCATCCCGACGCGCTCGCCACCAGCCAGATCCGCTCGATCTTCGGCAAAGTGCGCGAGCTGGACATGCAGCTCCGCGCCGGGGCGAGCGCCGAGCACGACCAGCTCGACGAGGGGATCTACCGGGAGCTGCACCTGCTCAGACCCAAGCTGGCCTACCAGGCCGAACGAGCACCAGGTCAGGGCGTGCGGCACCTGCAGCAGGTGCTCGAGCCGGCCATCAAGCTCGTCGAGCGCAGCCGCGTGCGGTTCCAGCACTTCGTCGACTTCTTCGAGGCAGTCCTGGCCTACCACAAGGCCTATGGCGGTCAGTAGACGGGAAGAGGTGAGCAATGTCCACCGTGCACGCGCGCCAGGCGACGATCTACGGTCGCGTCGTCCTCACCGCCGAGATCCACGCAGTCACCGGGCTGCGCATCGGCGGCGCGGCGGGCGGGCTGGCGATCGGCGCGCTCGACAACCCGGTCGTCCGCGACATCCTCACCGGCCAGCCCTACATCCCCGGCTCGTCGCTCAAGGGCAAGCTCCGCTCCCTCAGCGAGCGCATCGCGGGGCTCGAGACCAACTGGCGGATCAACAATGTCTACCTGCACATCTGCACCGGCGACCGCGGGCGACAGGCCAATGCCGGATACGACGACTGCCCGGTCTGTCCCGTCTTCGGCGTCCCCGGCGACCAGTACCCCTCGGCCCCTACCCGGCTCGTGGTGCGCGATGTCCCGCTCACCGAGGAGAGCGTCGAGCGGCTGCGCCGCGCCCGTACGGATCTGCCGTTCACGGAGATCAAGTGGGAAGCGGCTATCGACCGCGTCACCTCGGCGGCAGTGCCGCGCCAGGTCGAGCGCGTCCCCGCTGGCGCCGTCTTCGCCCCGGCCGAGCTGGTCTTTACCATCTACGATTCCAGGGACTTCGATCGCTTCCGCACCCTGGCCCGCGCGTTGCAGCTCCTGGAGGACGACTACCTCGGCAGCTACGGCTCCCGCGGCAGCGGCAAGGTCGCGTTCCGCGACCTCGTCCTGACGGCGAAGTCGCGCGCCTCCTACGACAAGCCGGAGGCTGAGCTGCCACGGCGAGCGTTCGCCTCCTGCGGCGAGCTCCTGCGGGAAATCGACGATATAGTCAACTGGCTGCGGCAGCAGATCCCGGTGAAGGGCAGCGAGTGATGGCCACCTACGCACTCTACCGGCTCCGGCCACGGGGCTCCTTCCACCTCGCCGAGCGGGGCGTCGGCATCGAAGAGACGGCGGAGGTGGTGCGGTCGGACACGCTCTTCAGCGCGCTCTGCTCCGTCCTCCGGCTGGGGTGGGGCGAGGCCGAGCTGGAGCGGTTCCTCAAGCCGTTCCTCGCCGGCCAGCCGCCGCTGCGCCTGAGCTCGTGCTTCCCGTTCGCCGGCGACGTCCTCTTCCTCCCCCGCCCGCTGCTGCCGTTGCCGGCCGAGCCGCCCTCCGACGTGGGCAAGCGGCTACGCCAGACGCGTTTCGTCTCGTTCGAGCTGTTCCGGCGCTGGCTGGCCGGCACCCCGCTCTCTGATGCCGTCGCGCCCGAGTGCTTCCTCGGCGAAGTCGGCGCCTGGTCGAGCCTGCCGGAGCTGGGGCGGTTGCCAGGCGCCGGGCGCAACGGCGCTCCGGCCCTCTGGCGGCGCGACACCGTGCCGCGCGTCGCGATCGATCGCGCCACGGCGGCGTCGCAGGTCTACCGGGCCGGCCGTCTCGCCTTCGGCCCCGGGTGCGGCCTGGCCTTCCTGGTCGACTGGCGCGACCAGGAGTGGCGCGCTCGCTTCGAGCAGGCGCTCCGGCTGCTCGGCGACACGGGGCTCGGCGGGCTGCGCAGCACCGGGCACGGGCAGTTCGAACCGCAGCCGCCGCAGGCAGTCGAGTTGCCGGACATCGACGATGCCGCCGTCGCGGTGACGCTCTCCCTCTACTCCCCAACCGAGACCGAGCTGCAGCGCGGCGCGCTCGGCCCCCGTGCGCGCTACGAGCTGGTCAACCGCGGCGGCTGGATCGCCTCGCCGGACGGGTCGAGCTATCGGCGGCGCGAGGTGCGGATGCTCGCCGAGGGTTCGGTCGTCGAGACGGCCGCGGCTCCCAGCGGCCGGCTCGCCGACGTCACGCCGGAGATCCTGCGTGCCCACCGCGTCTACCGCTACGGGTTCGCCTTCCTGGTGCCGGCCCGGCTTCCAGCGTGAGGAGCGTCGCCCATGCGTCGACCCGCGACCGATCTGCACCGCTACCACCTCGACCTGGAGGTGCTGACGCCGCTCCACATCGGCGCGGGTGGCCCGGCGCTCCTGTTCGACTACGATGTCGCCTGGGCCAACCGCCTCTTCTGGGTGCTCGAGATCGAGCGCGCGATCGAGGAGCGGTTCTCGCTCGAGGACATCGAGCGCGGGGTCGAGCCGCGCGCCAGCCGGCTGCTGCGGCGCGACGAGTATCGCCACTATGCGCGCTACGCGGTGGGCTTCGGCGGCGAGCTGGCGGAAGAGCCGCGCGAGCTCCTGCCGCTGGCGCGAGACGTCGAAGAGCGCCCCTACCTGCCCGGCAGCTCGCTCAAGGGAGCCATCCGCACCGCGCTCGCCTACGCCCTCGTCGCCGAGCAGCTCCGACAGGCCGGCGGCGACCTGGCCAAGACACCGGCCGGGCAGGCGATCGCCCGGTCGCTCGACAGCCCACGCGAGCGTCGCGAGGGGTTCGCGCGACAGCTCGAAATCGCCCTGTTCCAGGGTGGGCGCGGCTTCGACCCGAACCGCGACCTGCTGCGCGCGCTCCGCCCGCACGACTCTCCGCCGCTCGACCGCAGCGCGGCGGTCGCCGAGCAGGTGGGCATCTACACGCTGCGGAACGGGCAACTGCGGCTCCGCGGCCCGGGTAACCGCTGGCTGGTCGAGACGCTGCCGGAGGGAACCCGCTTCCGGCTGGCGATCGACGCAGAGCGCGGGCTGTTCCGCTCCGGCCAGGAGGGGCTCCCTTCAGCGCTGGGGGCGCGCCTGACGCTCGAGCGGCTGCTCGAGGACTGCCGGCGCTTCGCCGCCGCGCTGGCCCGCGCCGAGGCCGCGTTCTACCGGCAGGGGAGCGTGCAGCCGCTGGCGCAGTTCTACGCCGAACTGCAGCGGCGCATCGAGCAGGCCGGCCCCGGCGAGGCGTATCTCCAGCTCGGCTGGGGTACCGGCTGGACGGCCAAGACAATCGGCCTGCTGCTGCGCGGGAGGCCGGAGCTAGCGAGCCTCGTCCAGCGCTTTCGGCTCGACCGCGGCCGCGGCAGCAAACCGTTCCCCAAGACCCGGCGGCTGGTCGAGCGCGGCGGCCGGCCGGCACTGCCGCTCGGCTGGGTACGGAT
>JADBJL010000069.1 GCA_014874455.1 Thermomicrobiaceae bacterium | reverse complement strand
CCCGCCGCCCCGCCCCCCCCACCCCGGGCAGCACCAAAATGCCCCGGGGCGCGGAGCACAGCTCCGCGACCGCTGGCTCAACTCCGCAACGTGAGTCAAGATACGGTCGTCAGCGCCTCCGCTGGCTCGATTGCGAGCAGGTCATCGCGCACGTCGATGACCACCGTGCTGCCCGGCTTGAAGCGGCCCTGGAGCAACCCTTCCGCCAGCGGGTCTTCGATCAGGTTCTGGATGATCCGGCGTAGCGGCCGGGCACCGAACTGGCGATCGTAACCCCGCTTGGCCAGCAGATCCATCGCCGCCTCGGTGACCTCCAGCTTGACCTGCTGCTCGGCGAGCTGCTTCCGCACTCGCTTCAGCTCCAAGGTCACGATCTGCCGCACGTGCTCCGGCGTCAACGGGTGGAAGACGATGACCGCGTCGATGCGGTTCAAGAACTCCGGGCGGAAGGTCTGCTTGAGTTGACCGAGCACCTTGTCCTTCATGACCTGGTACTCGTGTTGCAGCCGCTTTTCGGCGCTCTCCGCGGTCGCGAAGCCGAGCGAGCCCTCGCGCTGGATCAGTTCAGCGCCGATGTTCGAGGTCATGATCAAGATCGTGTTGCGGAAGTCGACCCGCCGTCCCTTCGCGTCGGTAAGACTACCGTCTTCCATGATCTGGAGCAGCATGTTGAAGGCCTCGGGATGCGCCTTCTCGATCTCGTCCAGCAGGATGACCGAGTAGCTCTTCCGGCGCACGGCCTCGGTGAGCTGGCCGCCTTCCTCGTAACCGATGTAGCCCGGCGGCGCGCCCACCAGCCGCGAGACGGTATGCCGCTCCATGAACTCGCTCATGTCGATCTTAATCAGCGCGTCCTCGCTCCCGAACATGAACTCGGCCAGCGCCCGGGCCAGCAAGGTCTTCCCAACGCCGGTCGGCCCCAAGAAGATGAAGCTCCCGATCGGCCGGCGCGGATCCTTCAGCCCGGCGCGAGCGCGCCGCACCGCCTTGGCCAGCGTCGCGATGGCCTCGTCCTGGCCGATGATCCGCTCGTGCAGCGCCTCCTCCATGTGGAGCAGGCGCTCGCTCTCCTCCGTCGCCAGGCGCGTCAGCGGGATGCCTGTCCACATCGAGACGACCTGCGCGATGTCCTCTTCAGTCACGACCGGCTCTTCCTGGCCCTGCTCCTCGCGCCAGTGCTGCTCGAGATCGGCAATGCGCTGGATGAGCTGGCGCTCACGCTCGCGTAGCTCGGCAGCGAGCTCGAATTCCTGGCCGGTCACCGCCGCGTCCAACTCGCGCCGCAACGACTCCAGCCCGCGCCGTGCCTCCTTGAGTGTCGGCGGCGAGGCCGAACGGTACATCCGCACGCGCGACGCCGCCTCGTCGACCAGGTCGATCGCCTTGTCCGGCAAGAAGCGGTCGGTCACGTACCGTGAGGCCAGGATCGCCGCCGCGGTCAGCGCCTCGTCCGAGATCTTCAGCTTGTGGTGCTCCTCGTACCGCTCCCGGATACCGCGGAGGATCTCGATCGTCTCCTCCACAGTCGGCTCGTTGACCATCACCGGCTGGAAGCGTCGCTCCAGGGCGGCGTCGCGCTCGATGTACTTGCGGTACTCATCGAGCGTCGTCGCGCCGATCGTCTGCACCTCTCCTCGGGAGAGCGCTGGCTTCAGGATATTGGCCGCGTCCACAGCCCCTTCGGCCGCGCCAGCACCGACCAGCGTGTGCAGCTCGTCGATGAACAGGATCGCGCCCGACTCTTTGACCTCGGCAACGATCTTCTTCAGCCGCTCCTCGAACTCGCCTCGGTACTTGGTGCCGGCAACCAGCGCTCCGATATCGAGCGCCACCAGCCGCTTGTTCTGCAGCGGCTCCGGCACATCGCCACTGACGATCCGCTGGGCCAGCCCTTCGACGATGGCGGTCTTCCCCACGCCCGGCTCGCCGATCAGCGCAGGGTTATTCTTTGTCCGCCGCGAGAGAATCTGCATGACGCGCTCGATCTCGGTCTGTCGCCCGATCACGGGATCGAGCTTGCCGAGCCGCGCCGCCTCGGTAAGATCGAAGCCCAGCGCGTCGAGGTAGGGGGTCTTGGTCTGCTGTGCACGTTGCTGATAGGTGCTACCCTGGCTCACGACCTGAATCACCTGCTGTCGAACTTTCTCTAGACTCACCCCCAGGCTCTCGAGGACGCCCGCAGCGATGCCTTCTCCCTCGCGCACCAGCCCAAGCAGCAGGTGCTCGGTACCGATGTAGTGATGGTTCAGCCGCCGGGCCTCATCGACGGCGAGCTCGATCACCTTCTTCGCGCGCGGCGTCAACCCGATCTCGCCGACCACCGTGCTTTCGCCGCGGCCGATGATGAACTCGACCGCACTCCGCACCTTGGGGAGCTGCACCCCCATGCTCATGAGCACGCGTGCGGCAACGCCGTCCCCTTCGCGGACGAGGCCCAGAAGCAGATGCTCGGTGCCGATGTAGTTGTGGTTGAATCGCCGGGCCTCTTCCTGGGCCAGCGTCAGCACCTTGCGCGCTCGCTCGGTGAACTTTTCGAACTTATCAGCCATGATGCACTCCTTGGGCCTCTCGTGTGGTGCGTAACCCTGTCACGTACTCCACCTGTCAACGGCGCCGCGCAGGCATCCGATCGTCGCCTCCCTGACCATGCCTCGCGTGACACCTTCTAGTCTACTGAAACGCCCGCGCCCTGTCCTAGCGCCCATCGGTACCGTTCGCCCGCCGAGGGGCATCCAGGAGCGCGGTATCCTCCCTTGAAGCCGGCGCGCCAGGCGCCCTCGCTCGATCAGCATTCCCGATCGATCGACCTCAAGGGAATCTCAGGCCCCCGAGCGCCGGTACCGGCTGGGGGCCTGCCAGCCTGGCCGTACCTCGAGCGCTACAGCCAGGCACCTTGTTCGTGTGCAGGGGTCTGGTGGGATCGCGGGCTACGCGCCCTCACCATCATCGGCCGGAAGAGCCTCTGTCTCGGCCTCGACCTCGTCCTCATCCAACTCGGCCGCTGGCTCGCTTTCCGGCTCGGAGTCTTCCTCTTCAGGATACGGCGTAATACCCCGATCGAGCAACTGCCGCTTGATCGCAACCCCCTCTGGCCCCAGTGCCGCCTCGACCTCTTCGTCGGCCACTTCGAGCGCCCGGCGCAGGCTCAAGCCGATGCGCCTCCTCGCTGGATCGATCCTGATGATCTGGACGATCACCTCGTCGCCCTCGTTGAGCACCTCACGCGGGTGCTCGACACGCCAGCCGGCAAGCTCGGACACGTGGATCAAGCCTTCGATCCCATCTTCCAGCCGCGCAAACGCGCCGAAGTTGGCAAGCTGGGTCACCGTCCCGCGCACGAGCTGGCCCACGTTGTACGCACCAGCGACCCGAGACCATGGCTCCGGCTGCGTTCGCCGGATGCTCAGGGCGATCTTCTTCTGTTCGGGGTTCACCGAGAGGACGTAGACGTCGACCTCGTCACCAACCTGGAGCACCTCGCTCGGGTGCTTGACCCGGCTCCACGACAGCTCGGACAGGTGCACGAGCCCGTCAGCGCCTCCGATGTCGACGAAAGCACCGAAATCGGCGATGCTCGTCACGCGACCGCGTCGCACCTCACCTTCGCGGAGCGTCTCGATGAGCTGCGCCTTGACCGCGTCGCGCTGCTCCTGCACCGCCTGGCGCTCTGAGAGGATCAGCCGGTTGCGGTGCCGGTTGATCTCGATGATCTTCAACTTGAGCCGCGAGCCGATCATCCGCGCCATATCGGCCTGCTTGGTGCTCTCATCTCCACCGCGGATCGCGATCACTTGCGATGCCGGGACGAATCCCCGCACCCCCTCGAGATTCACCAGTAGGCCGCCCTTGTTGTAGTTTACGACCTCGGCCTCGATGATCTCCCCGGCCTCGTAGACCTCCTGCAGCCGCCGCCAGCTCTTTTCCTGCCGCGCCCGATCGATCGAGAGCACAGCCTGCCCGGCCTGATCCTCCGACTGCATCACGAAGACCAGGATCCGGTCACCCGGCTGCAGGCGCGCCAGCTCTTCCGGCGACAGCGTCGAGAACTCACGACTGGGGATGACCCCTTCCGACTTCCCGCCGATGTCGACCAAGATCTCGTCCCGGCCGATGGCCATCACCTGCCCCTCGACCACGTCACCGTATTTGAACAGGCGATAGTCATGAGCCGGATCACTCAGAAGCTCCTGCAGGACGGACTGACCGTCCTCGACAGGGTTCTGCCCGCTGAGCCGGGCGCGCCGGCTGGTACCTACGTCGTCGATATGCTCCACCATGAACCTTCCTCGGTGTCCCAGTTTTGCCAGCTCGCCCCCCCCGAGCTCGTCGGTAGACGCGGGAAAACGGCTAGCAAGACACCGGATAAGTATAAACACCAGCGTGTGCGGCGGCAAGCACTCTGCACCCCGCATCTGCACCGTCGCGCGACCGGTTTTAACCTGGCCGCTCTGCTATACTTTCCCTATGTTGGCGCCTGCGTACCGGCAGGCCGGAATCGGTGTCAAGCGAGCGCGGTGAGTGGGGGAGTGACTGATGGTCGACGTGGTACGCAGCGTCGCTGAGGAGTACACACGAGCGGACATACCGCCGTTCAGCCCTGGCGATACCGTACGGGTGCATTATCGGGTCGTCGAGGGCAATAACGTCCGTGTCCAACCCTTCGAGGGCGTAGTCATACGCAAGCGCAGCGGTGGAACCGACGCGACCTTTACTGTCCGTCGGATCGCGGCTCACGGGATCGGGGTCGAGCGCACCTTCCCATTGCATAGCCCGTTGATCGAGAAGATCGAGGTGCTGCGCCACGGCAAGGTGCGCCGGGCACGGCTCTACTATCTCCGCGAGCGCACTGGCAAGGCGGCCCGCATCAAGGAGCGTCGCCGGCCGGCCGGCAGCTACCTGCGATAGGAGCGTCCGCAACCCGCACGCATTGTCGCTCATCCGGCAATGCCCGCCTGCTGGTTTCCGGGCCGCGGGAGCTGTTCAACCTGACGCCCCCGCGTTAGGATAGCGTGCTCGTCTACGCTCGCCCTCTGCCGCAGTCACTCCGGTGCCGCGGCTGGAAGGGGAGCGGGTTCGCTACGCCGAGAGTCCGGGGGCCCGACGTGCGCGAGACGGCTTGGGAACTCGCACGACCGAGTAGCGAGCGCGAGAGAGCGCTCTGGAGCCAGGGCATGCGCCGCGTCGTCGGGCTGGACGAGGTCGGCCGCGGCTGCCTGGCCGGGCCAGTCGTCGCCGCGGCCTGCGTCCTGCCGCCTGGCTTCGTCCCGCCGTTCCCGGTGCGTGACTCCAAGCAGCTCAGCCGCGCGCAGCGCGAGCTGCTCGCTCGCATGGTCCTCGAGCACGCGAGCGCTGTAGCGATCGGCGCAGCCTCGCACCGGGAGGTCGACCTCCTCAACGTCAGGCGCGCCACCGTGCTCGCGATGCAGCGAGCACTCCGCCGCCTCGGAGAGTGGGATCACGTGCTGTACGACGGCCTGCCGATGCCGGAGTTGCCACCGCCGCGCTTTACCGCGGTCGTCAATGGCGACGAGCTTTGTCTCTCCATTGCCTGCGCCGCAGTCGTCGCTAAGGTCACGCGCGACCGGCTGATGGCGCGCCTGGCGCGGCGCTTTCCCGGCTACGGGTGGGAGCACAATGCCGGCTACGGCACCGTCGAGCACCTCGCCGCCCTCGAGCAGTACGGCCCGTCTCCTTTCCACCGCAGAACCTTTGCTCCGGTTCGACTCTCTCTCGTCTATGACGGGTGCCCGACCGCTCGCGATGGTCGGGGCGATGAGCGGTGACCAGGCAACGCCGCCTCGGCTCCCAGGGCGAGGAACACGCCGTGCGGTGGCTCGAGCAGCGGGGCTGGAGAGTCCTCGATCGAAACTGGCGCGGCTCAGCCGGTGAACTCGACGTCGTCGCGCTCGACGGTGAAGTGCTGGTCGGCGTCGAGGTCAAACTCCGTCGGAGTGAAGCGCTGGGCGCCGCTGAAGAGGCAGTCACGCCAGCGAAAGCAGCACGCCTGCTCCAGACGGTCAGCGAGTACCTCCTGCTCCACTCCGAGCACAGCGATCGTGTATGGCGGGTAGACTTGGTAGCGATTACGCTGGACGCGCGGGGCAGCGTGCGACGAGTGGCTCACTTCGAGAACGCGGTCGTTGCCGGATAGATGGGGAAGCACGCCGAAGTTCTGGAGAGCGAGGGAGCGACGTCGTGGGGCTGAGCGAGGAGATCCGGAGAAAGCTGGCTTCCGCGGTTGCCGAACACGCCGACGCGATGGTCGACTTCGCCCAGCGCGCCGTCCGGACACGCAGTCTCCCAGGCGAAGAGGAGGCCATGGCCCGGCTGCTGAGAGCAGAGATGGAACGACTGGGCTACGATGACGTCTGGGTCGATCGCGCTGGCAACGTCGTGGGGCTGCTCCGCGGTACCGGCGGTGGCAAATCTGTCCAGTTCAATTCCCACATCGACCATGTGCACGAGGGCGACCCGACTCTCTGGCCCTATCCCCCCTATGCTGGGGTCATCGAAGACGGTGTCCTCTACGGCCGAGGCGCCAGCGACGTCAAGGGGGCGCTGGCAGCGCAGGTCTATCTGGTTCCTGTCCTACGCGCGGCCGGACTCCGGCCACGCGGCGACGTCTACGTCGCGGGTGTTGTCTTGGAAGAACTGGGCGGATTCGGCACCGCTACGCTCTGCCAGGGACTCCGCACCGACTATGCAGTGTTAGGTGAAGCGACCAATCTCGAGCTGCGCCGCGGCCATCGCGGGCGCATCCTGATCGAGGTCTGCTTTACCGGTCGGTCAGTGCATGCCAGCGCGCCCGAGCGGGGAGCTAACCCGCACTACGCGCTGGCCCGCTTCCTGCTGGCCCTCGAGTCGTTGCCGATGCGCGACGACCCTGACCTCGGGCGCTCGACGGTCGCCCCGACCTTGATCACGACCGACCAGACCAGCAGTAACGTGACGCCAGGGGTGCTGACGCTCTCGCTTGACTGGCGCAATGTCCCTGACGAGGAGCCGGATGACATCGTGGCCAGGGTGCGCGAGCTGGCGGAGGCGAGCCTCACCCCGGGCGTGACAGCCGATGTGCGGGCCGTCAGCCGCCCGGTGCGCAGCTACACGGGCCTGGAGGCGGAGATGCCGCCGACGCGCGGCTTCGTGCTCCCGGCCGCGCACCCGCTGGTGCGTGCCGCGGCTGCGACGCTGGGCGAGGTCTTCCGGCACGAGGTACCGGTCGGCTTCTGGCAGTTCGCGACGGACGGCGGACACCTGATGCGGGCCGGCATCGCGACCATCGGCTTCGCCCCTGCGGAGGAACGCTTTGCCCACACTGTCCACGACCAGGTGAGCCTCGAGCAGCTCCGCCAGGCATTGCTCGGCAACGCCGCGCTCGCGCTTACGCTGCCGGACGCCGAGGAAGGGAGGCTCCCGTGAGCCAGTCTGCCGAAGCCCACCGCGCCGCAGCGCCTCGACAGGTGCGCTGCGCGATCGTCACCGTGAGCGATTCTCGCACGCCCGAGACAGACACGAGCGGAGCGCTGATTCGCGAAAGTCTCGAGCGCCGGGGGCACGCGGTGGTGGCCTACGAGATCGTGCCCGACGAGCCGGAGCAGATCGGCCCACTGCTCGACAAGCTGGCCGCGCGCGACGACTGTGACGCCATCCTGATCAACGGCGGCACCGGCATTGCCCGGCGCGACACGACCTACGACGTGGTAGCTGTGCGGCTGGAGAAGCGACTGGACGGGTTCGGCGAGCTGTTCCGGATGTTGAGTTACCAGGAGATCGGGCCAGCGGCGATGCTCTCGCGGGCGACAGCCGGCGTCTACCGCGACCGGATCGTCGCGCTGATGCCCGGTTCACCGAACGCGGTACGACTCGCGATGGAGAAGCTGTTGTTGCCAGAACTGGCCCACCTGGTCTACGAGATACGGAAGTAACCGGGGAGCGAGGAGTCGACGCCATGACGAGCGAGGCCCGGGCCGGTACGTCGCGGCCACCGCAGGTACTGCGGGGTATGCGCGACTTCTTGCCGCAGCAGATGCTGTTGCGGCAAGAAATCATCGAGCGCTTCCAGACGGTCTTCGAGCGCTACGGTTTCGAGCCGATCGATACGCCGCTGCTCGAATACTACGAAGTCCTCGCCGGTAAGTACGGCGAGGAAGGCGAGAAGCTGATGTACCACTTCCAGGATCACGGCGGCCGGGAGGTAGGCCTGCGCTATGACCTGACCGTGCCACTGGCACGCTTCGTGGCTGCACATCGCCACGAGCTGACCTTCCCCTTCAAGCGCTACCACATCGGTCCTGTCTTCCGCGCCGAGCGGCCACAACGCGGGCGCTATCGTCAGTTCTGGCAATGCGACGTCGACACCGTCGGGACTCGCTCCATGCTGGCGGACGCCGAGGTCGTGTCGATCTGGATTGAAGCGCTCGCTTCGGTCAACCTGCCGAACGTCGTCATCCAGCTCAACCACCGCCAGTTGCTTCAGGCTTTGGCGACACACGCCGGTGTAGCGGCCGAGCAGGCGCTCACAGTCTACCGAGCTATCGACAAGCTGGAGAAGATCGGCCCCGAAGGAGTCCGTGAGGAGATGCTTCGCCACGGGATCGCTGAGGCGGCGGCCCAGGCGGTGCTCGACCTCGTCCAGCTCCGCGGCGAGCCCGGCCCGGTTCTGGCAGAAGTCCGCGCCCGCCTGACCGGTGACCCGCAGGCCGAGGCAGCAGTGAGCGATCTTCTGGAACTGCTCCGGTACCTCGACCTGCTCGGCGTCGACCCGCGTCGCTACACGCTGAACCTGGCATTGGCCCGTGGGCTCGACTACTATACCGGGCCGGTCTTCGAAGCGGTCGTCGAAGAGCCCGCCATTGGGTCGCTCGGCGGCGCGGGCCGTTACGACGGACTGATCGGGATGTTCCTCGGCGAGGAGATCCCGGCTACCGGCGGTTCGCTAGGCCTCGAGCGGATCGTCGAGGTAGTGCAGGAGTTACAGCTCCTGCACGTCCCCACCACCGTCAGCCAGGCTCTGGTCACGGTGTTCGACGATCAGCACTGGGGGGTGGCGCTCCGGTTGACACAGCAACTGCGCGCTGGCGGCATCAACGCTGAGGTCTACCTCGGCGAGCGACGCGACCTTCGACGACAGATCCAGTACGCCGACCGCAAGGGCATACCAGTCGTGCTCTTCTGCGGCCCGGACGAGCTGGCACGCGGTATGGTCACCGTTCGCGAGCTGACTACCGGGATTCAGCACCAGGTACCCGAAGCCGAACTGGCAGCGACGCTGCGCCGTTTGTTGGCCGCAAGACCACAGTGACCACCTTGATCGGTAACCGGTTGAAATGCTCTCGCGCCAGGTACACGGCCCGCTTCCACGGCACCTGCCCACCCGCGCGGTCACTCGACTTGACTGTGAGACGCTGCTGGCACAGAGTAGCCAGGCGCTCAGATGCTTGATCGCGGAGGAAGAGGACACGGGATGAGCAGCGAGCTGACGAACCGGGTGATGGTGGTAGTGGCCCACCCGGACGACATGGAGTTCAGTTCCGGTGGCACGGTGGCGAAGCTGGCGCGAGAGGGGCGGCACGTTGTGCTCGTCCAGTGCACGTCTGGCGATAAGGGCACCAACCGCCGCGATCTCACGCCGGAACAACTGGCCCGCTTGCGCGAAGAGGAAGAGCGGGAAGCCTGCCGTCGCCTCGGCGTCGCGGAGGTCGTCTTCCTGAGATTGCCTGACGGAGAACTGGTGCCCGACCTCGCGTTTCGCGAGAAGATCGTCCGGCAAATCCGCCTTCACCGGCCGGACATCGTGATCACGCACGACCCGTTCCGTCCCTATGCGCTGCACCCAGACCATCGAGCCGTCGGCATCACCACAGTCGACGCGGTCTACCCCACAGCGCGCGACCCCTTGTATTTCCCCGACCACCTCAGAGAGGGACTCGAGCCTCACAAGGTCGCGGAACTCTGGCTCTTCGGTGCCGAGTATCCCGATCTGTATGTCGACATTTCCGACACCATCGAAGCCAAGCTGCACGCCCTCCGGGCTCACGCCAGCCAGGTCGGTGAGGCCAAGGATCTCGAGGAGCGCATCCGGGAGCGGGCGGCGGAAGTCGGTGCCAGCCAGGGCATACCGTACGCCGAGGCGTTCAAGGTCATCAAGCTGCGGCGCTAGCCGGCGGCCGAGGGGTCCCCAGCGCCGCACCAGAGCAGATGGCGCTTGGTCGGCTCTTGACAAGTGGACGGCTGGCCATTAGAGTATGAACTCAAGGACAAATCGATACGGTGAACGACGACGAACGGAGCGAGTACGCGCCGGAGCGGGGCCCAGCGAGCCGGCGGGTGGTGAGAAGCCGGTGCCAGCGCAGGTGCGGAATGGATCCGGGAGTCGCGCCCCGAACGCGATGAGCCAGTAGGCGGCGCCGGAGACTCCACCGTTATCTGGGAGCTGGGTATCGGATCGGCACGTGTCCGATCCCGTACTCGTAGAGGTGGGATGTCCGCGTGAGCGGCATCCAACCAGGGTGGCACCGCGGAGCACAGTCGACCTCCGTCCCTGTTGGGACGGAGGTTTTGTTTTGCTCCCGGCTCACGAGAGGAGTGTCGAGCATGGCCGAAGCGGTCACGACACGACCGAGTCATCGTCTCCCGGAGGTGCGGGCAGCCAGGTATCGGCCCAGCCTCGCGGAAGTGGCCGCCCTATCGGCTCGCGGTAATCTCATCCCGATCTACCGTGAAATCGTGGCCGACCTCGAGACGCCGGTCTCCGCCTTCCTCAAGGTTGCCCGAGGTCGCCACGCCTTCTTGCTCGAGAGCGTCGAGGGCGGCGAGCGGTTGGCTCGCTACTCGTTTATCGGTGCGGATCCCTTTCTCACGTTGGAACTGCACGACGGCCAGGGGATCGCTCGCTTCCACGGCCCCCGCGAGTCCGCCGAGGTGATCGGATCGCCCGGCACCTTCGGCGGGTTGGATTACTATGGCTACCCTGCCACCGAACGGCGGTTCGAGTATGACGACCCCCTGGTGGCGCTCCACCAGTACCTGGAACCGTACAAGACGGTCACCTTGCACGGCATGCCGCGGTTTCTCGGTGGCGCCGTCGGCTACCTTAGCTACGAAGCCGTCCGCTATTTCGAGCGCCTGCCCGTCGCCACGGTTGATCCGCTTCATTTCCCCGACGCGTTCTTCATGTTCGTCGACTCGATGCTGGTCTTCGACCACCTCGAGCGAACCATCAAGGTGGTCAGCCACGTGCACGTGGATGATCGCCATCCGCTCGAGCAGTCCTACGCCGAGGCCGTCGCCCGCATCGAGCGAATGGCGGCTCGCCTGAGCGAGCCGGCACGAGTACCGGTCGGACGCGAGCCACTCGACGAGCGGCCCGTGGCCCAGCGCCTGGTTCCGAACGTCGACCAGGCGACCTACGAGGCCATGGTGCGCCAGGCCAAGGAGTACATCGCAGCTGGTGACATCATCCAAGTCGTCCTCTCCCAGCGCCAGGCACTGCACACCGGAGCACACCCGTTCTCGATCTACCGTGCCCTGCGCCGGGTCAACCCGTCGCCGTACATGTTCTTCCTTCAACTCGGTGACGACCATCTGATCGGCTCGTCGCCGGAGATGCTGGTTCGGCTCGACGGCGACCGGCTCCTGATGCACCCGATCGCCGGCACGCGGAGGCGTGGTCACACCGAGGAGGAGGACGAGGCACTGGCGCGCGAGCTCGCCAACGACGAGAAGGAGCGGGCCGAGCACATCATGCTGGTCGATCTGGGCCGCAACGACATCGGCCGGGTTTCCCGGCCCGGCACTGTGCGGGTGCCCAAGTTGATGGAAATCGAGCGGTACAGCCACGTCATGCACCTCGTGAGTCACGTGACCGGCTTGTTGCGTCCCGACTTGACAGGGTTGGACGCGCTGCGCGCCTGCTTCCCAGCCGGCACGGTCAGCGGCGCGCCGAAGATCCGCGCGATGGAGATCATCGCCGAGCTGGAGCCGGAGCAACGCGGCCCCTACTCCGGAGCCGTCGGGTACGTCGACTTCGGCGGCAACCTCGATACCGCTATTACGCTTCGAACCATCGTCATGCGCGGCCAGACCGCGTACCTCCAGGCCGGCGCGGGCATCGTGGCCGACAGCGTGCCGGAGCTGGAGCACAAAGAGTGCCATCACAAGATGCGGGCGCTGGTGCGAGCGATCGAGCTGGCAGAGGAGATGGAGCGAGAGCTGCGGGAGGACGGCGCGCGATGATCCTCTTGATCGATAACTACGACTCCTTTACCTATAACCTCTATCAGTACCTGACCGAACTCGGCGCTGACGTGCTGGTTCGGCGCAACGACGCCGTCACCGTGGCGGAAGCTGCGGCGCTCGCGCCCGACGGCATCGTCATCTCCCCGGGGCCGTGCACACCCCGCGAGGCGGGGGTGTCGGTTCCCCTGATCCGCGAGCTAGCCGGGAGCGTGCCGATCCTCGGCGTCTGCCTGGGGCATCAGGCGATCGCGGAGGCGTTCGGCGGCCGCGTCGTCCGGGCGCCGCGCTTGATGCACGGCAAGACCTCGCTGATCTATCACGACGGTCAGGGGATCTTCTCCGGGCTGCCCTGCCCGTTCGTTGCGACGCGCTATCACTCGCTGATCGCGGAGGAGGCAAGCCTGCCCGAGACGCTGGAAGTCAGCGCTCGCAGCGAGGACGGGCTGATCATGGGCCTCCGCCACCGCTCTCTGCTCGTCGAAGGCGTGCAGTTTCATCCCGAGTCGATCCTCACGGAGGTCGGGAAGGAGCTCCTGAGGAACTTTCTCGAGATCGTCGAGGTTCGGCGTCGCGCGGGGCAGTCGCCTGTCCTGGTCGCTCTGGGAGGTGAGGAATGATCGTCGACGCGATTCGCAAAGTTGCCGCCGGTGAGGTGCTGACGCAGGCGGAGGCCGCCGAGGCGATGGAGACGATCATGACCGGCGAGGCGACGCCGGCCCAGATCGCTGCGCTCGTGACGGCTCTGCGGCTGCGCGGAGAGCACGAAGAGGAAGTAGCCGGCTTCGCTCAGACGATGCGCCGCCATGCGGTGCCGATCGCGCTCTCTCTCCCGCGCCCTCCCGTGGATACCTGCGGAACCGGTGGGGATGGTGCTCGTACCTTCAACATCTCGACAGCGGCCGCCTTCGTCGTCGCCGGTGCCGGGGTGCCCGTAGCCAAGCACGGTAACCGGGCGATGTCGAGCCACAGCGGTTCGGCTGATGTGCTCGAGGCGCTGGGGGTACGAGTCGATCTCGGCCCGGAGGCGGTTGCTCGCTGTATCCAGGAGGTGGGAATCGGGTTCATCTTCGCGCCGCGCTTCCACCCAGCCATGCGGCACGCCGCGCCGGTACGCCGTGAGATCGGCATCCGCACCGTGTTCAACATCCTCGGCCCACTGACCAACCCTGCCGGTGTGCGGCACCAGCTCGTCGGCGTCGCGATCCCGGAACTGGTCGAGACTGTCGCGCGGGTGTTGGCGCTCCTCGGTGCCGAACACGCGCTAGTCGTCCACTCCGGCGATGGCCTCGACGAGCTGAGTCTGGGTGCCCCCAACCGGGTCTACGAGGTACGCGCCAACGGGTCGGCTACCGTCCACCGGTTCACGCTCGACGCGGCGGAGTTGGGACTCACGCCAGTTCCCGTCGACGCGGTGCGGGGAGGTACTGCCAGCGAGAACGCGGCGCTGATCCGCCGGGTGCTTCAGGGTGAACCAGGCCCGGCGCGTGAGATCACGTTGCTCAATGCGGGCGCTGCACTCTACGCGGCCGATGCGGCCGGCTCTCTGGGCGAGGGTCTGGCGCTGGCGGCGCAGTCGATCGATAGCGGCGCCGCGCTGGCCCGGCTCGAGGCGCTGGTCGAACTCTCGAACCGGCTGGTCGAGACCGAGGTGCAGGTCTGATGGCGCAGGCGGACACGAACATTCTCGACCGGATCCTGGAGCGGACGCGCCAGGATCTGGCTCACCGACGCAAGGATCGGCCGCTCGCCGGGCTGGAGCGCGCGATCACCGCGCTAGCGCCCGCAGTACCCTTCGCTCCCGCGCTGCGCGGCGAGCGCGTCCGGCTGATCGCTGAGGTAAAGCGAGCCTCGCCCTCGAAGGGGCCGATCGCGCCCGGCGTCGCCGCCGAGGCGGTGGCGAGCGATTATCTGGCCGGTGGCGCAGCGGCGATCTCCGTGCTGACCGACGAACCGTTCTTCCAGGGCTCGCTCGCCGATTTGGAGGCGGTGAGCCAGCTCGCCCACGCGGCGCAGCCGCCGCGACCGGTGCTGCGGAAGGACTTCGTGGTCGATCCCTATCAGGTGGCCGAGGCACGCGCCTATGGGGCTGACGCGGTACTGCTCATCGTTGCGGCGCTTTCGCCGCGCGCACTTCGAGAACTCCTGGCGGCCGTGCACGGCTACGGCCTGGAGGCACTGGTCGAGGTGCACGACGAGCGCGAGCTCGAGCAAGCGCTCGAGGCCGGTGCGCTGGTGGTCGGGATCAATAACCGCGACCTGCGCACCTTCGCCGTCGATCTCGCGGTGAGCGAGCGGCTGGCGCCGTTGATCCCCAGTGACCGGGTGATCGTCGCCGAGAGCGGCGTCCACGGCCCCTCCGATATCGAGCGGCTGGCAGCCGCTGGGGTGCACGCGGTGCTGGTGGGCGAGACGTTGATGACTGCGCCGAACCGGCGCGCTGCGGTGGAGGCGCTCTGCCGATGACGCGGGGCATTGTCAAGTTGTGCGGGATGCGCGCACCAGAGGACGCGCGCGCGGCCGCAGCGGCCGGTGCGGATCTGATCGGCCTGGTGTTCGCGCCCAGCAAGCGCCAGGTTACGCTGTCCGTTGCCCGCGCCATCGTGCAGTCGTTGGACGACCTGCCGGTTCGGCCCCCGGTCGTCGGCCTCTTCGTCAACGCGCCAGCGACGGAGGTGCTCCGGCTGGCCGAGGCGGTACCTCTGGATCTGATCCAGCTCTGCGGCGACGAGCCGGCCGCCTATCTCGATGCCCTGGATCGCCCGGTGCTCCGCTCTCTCCGTCTCGGCCCCGGCAGCAGCCGAGCCCAGGTCTGCGCCCTCGCAGAGGCGTACTTCGAGCGACCGCGCCCACCACGTGCGCTTGTGGTCGATGCGCATGTGCCTGGGCACTACGGCGGAACCGGCACGCTGGCCGACTGGGAGCTCGCCGCGGAGCTGGCAACCGAGTTCCCGGTCATCCTGGCCGGAGGGCTCCATCCGGGTAACGTTGCGCGAGCGATCGAGGTGGCGCGGCCGGTCGGGGTGGACGTCTCCAGCGGCATCGAGAGCGATGGGCGGAAGGATCCCGTCAAGATGCGCGTCTTCGTCGAGTCGGCGCGCGCGGCGTTCGCGTCGCTGAACCGCGAGGGGCCGAGCTGGCCGCTCGAGCGCCAGCGGACGATCGCCTGGAAGGAGGAGCCATGACCCTCGAGACGAGCCCACGACGGATCTCCCAGTTGCCGGACGAGCGCGGGCGCTTCGGGCAGTTCGGCGGCATCTACGCGCCTGTGACCTTGCTGCCCGCCATCGAAGAGCTGATCGACGCCTACCAGGAAGCGCGCCGGGATCCTGCGTTCCAGGCCGAGTTCGAGCGGCTGCTGCGGCACTATGTCGGCCGGCCGACCCCGCTCTACCACGCGGCCAAGCTGAGCCGCGAAGTCGGCGGCGCGCAGATCTTTCTGAAGCGGGAAGACCTCGCTCATACCGGCGCGCACAAGATCAACAACGCCATCGGCCAGGGCCTCCTGGCGAAGCGGATGGGCAAGCCGCGCGTGATCGCCGAGACCGGAGCGGGCCAGCACGGGGTCGCGACCGCCACAGTCTGCGCGATGCTCGGCCTCGAGTGTGTGGTCTACATGGGCGAGCTGGACATCCAGCGCCAGGCGCTCAATGTCTTCCGGATGAAGCTCTTGGGCGCCGAGGTGCGGCCGGTCAGCTCCGGGAGCCGCACGCTCAAGGACGCCATGAACGAGGCCATCCGCGACTGGGTGACCAACGTCCGTACCACGTACTACCTCATCGGCTCAGTCGCTGGCATGCACCCGTACCCGATGATGGTGCGCGATTTCCAGTCCGTGATCGGGCGGGAGACGCGGCAACAGGTGCTCGATCTCTGCGGCCGATTGCCCGACGCGATCGTGGCCTGCGTCGGCGGCGGCTCCAACGCCATGGGGATCTTCCACCCCTTCCTGGAAGACGACGATGTCGAGCTGCACGGTGCTGAGGCAGCCGGTGAAGGGATCGAGAGCGGGCGGCATGCCGCCACGCTCACCGCCGGGCGCGTCGGCGTGCTGCACGGGTCACGCTCGTACGTGTTGCAGGACGAGGACGGGCAGATCCTCGAGGCGCACAGCATTTCGGCCGGGCTCGACTACCCCGGCGTGGGCCCCGAGCACAGCTACCTGAAGGAAACCGGCCGGGCAACGTATCATCCGATCACCGATCGCGAAGCGCTCGAGGCCTTCCAACTCCTCTGCCGCACTGAAGGCATCATTCCGGCCCTGGAGCCGGCCCATGCAGTCGCGCTGGCAGTCCGCCTCGCGGCCCAGCGTCGCCCGGACGAGATCATCGTGGTCAACCTTTCGGGTCGTGGCGATAAGGATATGCACACGGTTGCGCAGGCACTGGGGGTGACGCTATGAGCCGTGCAATACCGGCGAGCCGCATAGCGGAGACGTTCGAGCGGCTGCGACACCGGGGGGAGATTGGGGTCATCCCGTACCTGACCGTGGGTTTCCCCGAGCGCGAGAGCACGCTCCGGATCGCGCCCGCTCTGGTCGAGGGTGGGGCCGCCGCGATCGAGCTCGGGATCCCGTTCTCCGACCCGCTGGCCGACGGCGCGACCATCCAGCGGTCAAGCCAGGTCGCACTCGCCAACGGAGTGACGGTTCGCTTCTGCCTGGAGACGGCCGCCGAGCTGCGAGGCGCGGGCGTTGACGTGCCGCTCGTCTTCATGGGATACTTCAACCCACTGCTCCAGTTCGGCCTGGAGCGGTTCGTTTCGATGTGCGCTGAGATTGGCGTGGACGGGCTGATCGTCCCCGACTTGCCACCAGTCGAAAGCGGTGAGCTGGCTGACCTGTGCCGCCAGTTCGGGCGTGACCTGATCTTCATGGTGGCACCGACGAGCACCGATGCCCATCTTGAAGAGGTCGCCCGCCAAGCGAGCGGCTTCGTCTACTGCGTGTCGCTGACGGGAGTGACCGGGGCGCGCGAGCGGCTCGACGAGGGAGTCGGCCCGTTTCTCGCACGGGTGCGCCGGCACGTGGGCCTGCCACTGGCGCTGGGCTTCGGGATCGCCCGGCCGGAACACGTGCAGGCCGCCGCTGCGCTGGCTGACGCGGTGGTCGTCGGCAGCGCTTTGATCGACCGGATCGGCCGGGTTGCTTCCGATCGTCAGGCCGCGGAAGCACGGTCGTTTATCGAGTGGTTACGCTCACCGGTGACGCCGAGCGCAGGGTGAGCCAGCCTGGGAGGGGAGGGGAAGAGCATGGGCTGGTGCCGGGGCATCCGCGGAGCCACCACAGTGGAGCGAAACGACGCGGTGGACATGCTTGACGCGACGCGGGAGCTGCTCCTGGCACTGGTCGAGGCGAACGGCATCCAACCCGACGATGTGGCCAGCATCATCTTCACCACCACGCCCGACCTCAATGCAACCTTCCCCGCTGTAGCAGCCCGCGAACTCGGCTGGGTGCACGTGCCACTCCTCTGTGCACACGAGATGGACGTGCCCGGCGCGCTCCGAGGGGTGATTCGGGTGTTGATGCACGTCAATACCGAGAAGCCAGCGTGCGAGATCAAGCACGTCTACCTGCGCAGGGCCCGTGAGCTGCGCCCGGAATGGGCGTTCGAGCGTTCGTTGGAGTAGCGTCCGACGTGACCGGCCAGGGAAGGAGGTTTCGATGATCGTCGTCATGGAGCCCGCCGCGACGCAGGAACAAATCGAGACCGTGGTCAAGCGCGTCGCCGAATTCGGTTTCGGCACCAAGATTGTCGTCGGCGCAGAGCGCTCGATCGTTGGCGTGCTGGGCGCGCCGCTCCCGGACACGCTCAAGGAGGCGCTGGAACTCCTCCCTGGCGTCGAGGAGGTCGTCCGCATCACCAAGCGGTACAAGCTGGTCAGCCGCGACTTTCACCCGGTCGATACCGTCGTCCGTGTGCGCGACGTGGCTATCGGCGGCCACGAGATCGCCGTCATCGCCGGCCCCTGCTCGGTGGAGAGCGAGGAGCAGATCATCCAGACGGCACGGGCGGTCAAGGCTGCCGGCGCGCGGCTCTTGCGCGGTGGCGCGTACAAGCCCCGTACCTCTCCCTACGAGTTCCGTGGCTTGGGCGAGACGGGTCTGAAGTACCTGGCCCGGGCACGCGAGGAGACCGGGTTGCCGATCGTCACCGAAGTGCTCAGCCCGCAAGACGTCGACCTCGTGGCCGAGTACGCCGATGTCCTCCAGGTGGGTGCCCGTAACTGTCAAAACTACCTCTTGCTGGAGGCGGTGGGAAAGACGAACAAGCCGGTGCTGCTCAAGCGCGGCATGTCGGTGCAGATCGAAGAGTGGCTGCTCGCCGCCGAGTACGTGATGGCACAGGGCAACGACCAGGTCATCCTCTGCGAGCGCGGCATTCGGACGTTCGAGACCTTCACGCGTAACACGCTCGACCTGGCAGCCGTGCCCGTCGTCAAGCGGCTGAGCCACCTGCCGATCATCGTCGATCCCAGCCACGGCACCGGGCGCTGGTATCTCGTACCCTCGATGATGCTCGCCGCGATCGCCGCCGGGGCCGACGGGTTGATCGTCGAGGTACATCCCAACCCCGACCACGCGCTGTCCGACGGTGCCCAATCCCTGACGTTCGAGAACTTCGCCGCAGTGATGCCGCGGCTGGCGGCCGTCGCGCAGGCGGTCGGGCGCTCGCTGTCGTCGCCCCAGGCAGCCGAGGCAGAGGCAGCGCTCTCACCGGCCGACTAGGTTGGGTTGACCCGATGACGAGCAAGGACGAAGAAGCCGTAGCCGCCATCCGGTTCGATGAGCGAGGTCTCGCTCCGGCCATCGTGCAGGACGCAGCCACCGGCCAGGTTCGGATGCTGGGTTACGTCAACGCGGAGGCGATTCGGAAGACGCTGGAAACCGGCTGGGTGCACTTCTGGAGTCGCAGCCGCCAGCGCCTCTGGATGAAAGGCGAGACCTCTGGCCACACGTTGGAGCTGGTCGAGCTGCGGCCCGACTGCGACGGCGATACGCTGCTCCTCCTCGTGCGCCCACACGGGCCCACCTGTCACCTGGGTCAAGAGAGCTGTTTCGACACGCCGCCGCTGGCCCGCGGCACGGCTCCTCAACCGCCGACGGTGCAGGTGATCGAGGACGTCGCGCGAGTCATCGCTCAGCGGCGGCGCGAGCCCCGTGCCGACTCGTACACCAGTTACCTGTTCCGCGAGGGCATCGACAAGATCGCGAAGAAGATCGGCGAAGAGTCAGCCGAGGTCATTGTCGCAGCGAAGAACGCCGACACGAACGCGCTGGCGAACGAGGCGGCCGACCTGCTCTACCATCTCCTGGTGCTGCTCGAAGCCGCTGGTGTCGAGCGGGAACAGGTCTGGGCGGTGCTACGCGAGCGACGGGGCCGGGCACAGCCGGATCAAGGCTCGGTCTCTTCGTAGTACAGAGGCGGTCGCACGACCATCACACCCCGCTCGAGGTCGACCTCGAGGATGACCGAGCGGAGCGCAGGCAACAAGATCTCGCCACGCTCCCCGCGAACCACATACACATCGTTCGCCCCGGTCTCGATGATCTCGACCAACTCCCCAAGCGGATGTCCGCTCTCGTCAACGACTTTCAGGCCGAGAAGCTGGAAGTGATAGTACTCGTCCTCAGCCAGCGGGGCCGCCTGCTCCAGGTCGATGCGCACCACTCGACCGCGGAGGCTCTCGGCCTGCTCGCGTGTCTCGATCCCTTCGAGACGCAGCACCGCGATCTCGCCCTGCACCCGAGCACTGATCAGGCGCCGGGGGGTGGCCTCACCCTCCAGATAGACATGCTGCAGCCGAGGAATCCGCTCGGGAAAGTGCGTCCAGATCCGCATGCGCACTTCGCCTCGCAGGCCCGAGGCTCCAACGATCTGGCCGATAGAAAGTCGGGTCGGCTGGCTCTCAGGGTTCAGGCGCACGCGGCTGCTCTGGCTCGATCTGGTCATCGATCGTCAGGCTGGCATGAACCCCGTGACGAATGGCTGCAATGCTCAGCAGGGTACGCATCGCTTTGGCGATGCGGCCCTCACGGCCGATCACTTTCCCGAGCTGGTCAGGAGCGACCGAAAGGCGAATGATCACCGCGCGGCCGCGGCGACGCGAGCGGATCTGAATCGCATCGGGCCGCTCCACGAGCTGGCTAGCCAGGTACCGGATCAGACCACTCAGCTCGCTCACCGCGCGCTGCGGATCACCCCCGCGACCGGGTGGGCGGCTAGGGCGCCGCTCGTACGGCCGGACTGGGCCTGTTCCCGACATAGACCGTCACCCGGACTAGAGCGCGTGCTCGGCGGCCGCGGAAGCCGCCGACCCCCCGGAACCCGGGGACTTCCGTGCAGATGCTGCCTTCTCCGGGGTCTCCGGTTGGCGACCGGGCAGCACGCCAGCCTTCACGAGGAGCGACCGCACAGTTTCGGTCGGCTGGGCGCCGTGCTCCAGCCAGTAGCGCGCGCGTTCAGCGTTGACCTCGACCGTGGCCGGCTCGGTACGCGGGTTGTAGTACCCCACCGCCTCGATGAACCGACCATCCCGCGGCCAGGTTGCTTCCGCCGCTACGATGCGGTAGTGTGCCTGTCTCTTCCTCCCCATGCGCCGCAGTCGCAACTTGATCATCGTCGTTTAACTCCAACCCCTCACATCCGCCACGAGGCCGCCTTCGATTGGCACGAAACGGGGCGCCCCTCTAGAAAGGACTCTACACCACACTGGCGGGAGCGCCCGCACCTCTGAACTCTAGCAGAGCGTCGCGCCGCGAGTCAAACGCCTGCTCCCGGCCTTCGACGACAGCCAATGCGCGAGCAACGGCCGGACTCCTGCCCTCGGGCTGAGCCTCTTGGTTGGCTTCCGCACCACGCCACGACCCACAACGTGCGGCGAAGTATGGTAGCAGCGCAGTGAGGGGGGTCGCCGGCACGGCGACCCCCCTGCCACCACGCGCGGTACCTCGGCGTCATCAGGCGGATGTACCAGGCGAGCTCGGTGGAAGCTCGCCCTCCTCTGTCGTCTCGAGCTGCGCCGACACGGCCGCTGGCTGTGGACGACGGCGGGTTATCAGGACGATCCCGGCGCCGACGAGCGCGAGGCCACCGGCCACCGCCGCAGCGACGACCAGCAGAAGCGTCCCACTGAGTACTCCGGCCGTCTCCGAGCGCGCGGTCATCCGCATCGTTCCGCTGTAGGGGAGCGTCCACTGGATACGGCCGTCTTCGAGGAGCGTGCCGTTATGTTCCTTCACCTCCCCGGGAAGGCGGGCAGTGTACGTGATCGTGAGCATCTGGCTCAGCATCTGCGTCGGAACCTGCTCCCCCGTTGCTTCGCCAGCCTGGTTGAAGAAGGCGTCGGCGTCGAAGGTGAGATCCAGCGTATACCGGTTCCCGTCGCGCCGGAACGAGCCGCTGAAGCTGGTTGTGGGCGTCCCTTCGCCCCCTGAGGTGAGCAGTTCGTTGAGCTGTGAACCGAGATCACTGGCATCGTCCACTGAGGTACGCATCACGAAGCCGAGTTCCTGCTCGGTGTTGACCTGCTCGAAGGTGACGCCCGGCGGTGGGGTCATCGTCGGCTGAAGCTGTTGCTGAAGCTGTTCCTCGGACACACCCATCGCCTGGAGCGTTTCCTTCGACATCGTGAAGCGAAGGCTGTGCGTCGCACCGCCTTCCTCAGTGAAATCGCTCTGGACGTCCATCTTCATGCACGCACTCGCGGCCGCGGCGATGAGCAACACTGACCCGAGGAGACCAACGACGCGAAGGACAGACCGCGCGTTCATTCCTGCTCTACGCCTTACACTGAAAGCTGCCCGAACACCCACACCATAACACACACTGTGTGTCAGGTGAATAGCCGATGAGTCCCGCTCCTTACAGCAGGCCGGCATAACCCCGGTTCCCCGAGCCCATCTTCGAGCAACACTCCAGGCTCACGTTGCTCCAGCACGCAGCTCACCCAACCGTGAGCTGAAGCGACTTGGAATCGACGATTTCCCGTACCAGCGCGATGAAGCGATCGAGTAGCATCGGGCCGAGGTTTTCGTTCGTGCGCAATCGCACGGCAACGCTACCCGACTCGGCCTCGCGATCACCAACGATCAGCATGTAGGGCACCTTTTGGAGCTGGGCGTTCCGGATCTTCGCCTGCATCCGCTCGTCTCCCGCGTCGAGTTCGGCGCGCAAGCCGGCCGCCTGCAGCCGCTCCGTCACCTGGCCCGCATACGGCACGTGGCGATCGGCGATCGGGATGACCACCGCTTGCACCGGCGCAAGCCAAACCGGGAAGGCGCCAGCGAAGTGCTCGATGAGGATACCGATGAACCGCTCCAGCGAGCCGTAGATGACCCGATGGATGACGACTGGCGTCTTCTCCGAGCCGTCGCGGTCGGTATAGGTGCAGTTGAACCGCCTCGGGAGTTGGAAGTCGAGCTGGATCGTGCCCGTCTGCCAGGAGCGCCCGATCGCGTCCTCCATCAAGATGTCGATCTTCGGCCCGTAAAAGGCTCCCTCGCCCTCCCCGATCAGGTAGTTGCCAGGGCCAGCGTGCTCGTCCAGGATGCGCTTCAGCGCGGCTTCGGCTTTCTCCCAGGTCTCGGCGTCGCCGAGGTAGCTCTCCGGCCGCGTGCCCAACCGCAGCGTGTACTTGAGGTCGAAGATCCCGTAGAACAGGTTTGCGATCTCGAGGATGCGACCGAACTCCTCTTCGATTTGCTCTTCAGACACGAAGATATGGGCGTCGTCCTGCTGGAACTTCCGCACCCGCAGCAGGCCGTGCAGTGTGCCGGAGCGCTCGTAGCGGTGCAGGATGTCGCAGTCGGAGAGACGGAGCGGCAAGTCCCGGTAACTGCGCTTCTTGAGGTTGTAGACCACCATCGCATTGGGGCAGTTCATCGGCTTGACGCCGTAGACGAGGTGCTCTTCCACCGGGATGATAAACATGTTCTCCCGGTAGTGCTCCCAGTGCCCGGAGATCTCCCACAGGCTCTTGTCATTGATCAGCGGGGCCGCGATCTCCTGGTATCCCCGCTTCTCGTGTTCTTCTCGCCAGAAGGCGAGAAGCGTGTTGAGAATCTTGAGCCCTTTCGGCAGCCAGTAGGGCATGCCTGGCGCCGTCTGGTCGAAGTGGAAGAACTCGAGCTCGCGGCCAAGCCGGCGATGGTCGCGCCGCTCGGCTTCCGCCAGGCGATGCAGGTAACGATCGAGTTCGTCCTGCGTTGGGAACGACGTTCCGTAGATCCGCTGGAGCTGCGGCCGCCGCTCGTCGCCGCGCCAGTAGGCGCCGGCAACTTTCAGCAGCTTGAAGACGCCGATCTTCGAGGTGTCCTCGACGTGCGGCCCGCGGCACAGGTCGATGAAGCCGTCGTGCGTATAGGTGGAGATGACTTCGCCCTCGGGGAACTCATCGATCAGCTCCAGCTTGTATGGCTGGTCTCTGAAGATCTCCCGCGCCTCCTCCCGGCTGACGACACGCCGCACGAAGGGATAGGCCGCTGCCTTGATCTCGGCCATGCGGCGCTCGATCTGCTGCAAGTCGTCGGGGGTCAGCGGTCGGGGCAAGTCGAAGTCGTAGTAGAACCCATCAGTGATGGCCGGGCCGATGCCGAGCTTGGCACCCGGAAACATCTCGAGCACTGCCTGGGCCATCACGTGCGCGCAGGAGTGCCGCATCCTGGCGAGTTCCAGCTCGGCCTTACTCTCTGCGGCAACTTGCAGATCCATCTCCTCGGTGATCTCAGGCATCGCAGCACCTCCCTAGACTGGCTGATACCGTGGCAGAAACGTTCGGACCTGTCGCCCCGGAGGGACGACAGGCCCGGCCTGACGTGGTTCCACCCTCGTTTCGTCGCGCCGTGTCCGACCACGGTACGACGCTCGTTGCTGCCCGGTAACGGGGGCCTCCGGGCTCGGCTACTGGCAGAGCGTTCGCCGGCCGACTCGCGGGCGGTCTTCACCGGGCCGGTTCCCGACGAGGCTTCCAGCCCAGGGCCTCGTCTCTCTGGTAAGGCCTGACCCGGCTACTCGTCCCGGTCGACGCCTTCACGCATTCATTCTCGTGCAGCCCGCCCCGGGGTTCTCCCGCAGCACGCGCTCCCCGCGTATCGAGGCGAAAACCCGCCGGCGGTTGCGGCGGGCCCCTGCGGACTGGTGGGCGGTAGTAGACTCGAACTACTGACCTCCACGATGTCAACGTGGCGCTCTAACCGGCTGAGCTAACCGCCCCTGTCACACTGACGAGTATACCGGCTCGGCCAGCATCTGACAAGGGTCGCCCCCGGCTAGTGACCGAGTACCGCCACGATCTCGCTCCGGGGTCGCCACGTGATCTCGACCTCGCCGAAGCGCCCCAGCAGCGCGCGTGCCCTTCTGTACAGGTGTCGCAGCCGGGGCTGCCGCACCTGCCAGCGGCCGGTGATCTGCTCGACTACCAGCTTGCTGTCGCTGGTGATGGACAGCGAGAGCCGCTCAGGCGACCAGCCGTGCTCCAGGGCATGCGCGATCGCGGCCTCGAGTGCCGCGATCAGCGTGCGGTACTCTGCCTGGTTGTTGGTGACCGGATCTTCGAACTCCAAACGGACGATTCGCTCGTGCCCCGCGCGGTCGGTCAGCCGAAAGCTTCCGTAGCCGGGGCCGGGGTTCCCCCGCGAGCCCCCATCGACCAGCAGGCTGAGGTCGGCGGCTGAGCCGGTGCTCTCGATCACGGACTGGACACTCCTCGTTCACTCGGCGAACACCTGTGTGCAGCAGGCGAGACCCGGCCGGGCACGGGGCTCCCGTGCCCGGCCGGGGAGAAACTCGAGGCGAGCCGGTTCAACTGGCGGCCGCCTGGCGTGCCTTGGTCTGTGCGATGACCTGTTCGGCCAGGTGCTGCGGTACCGGCTGGTAGTGGCTGAACTCGACACTGAAGGTGCCGCGCCCTTGCGTCAACGACCGCAAGTCGGTCGCATACCGCTGCAGCTCGGCTGCCGGCACGAGTGCCTCGATCGTCGTCATCCCGTTGCCAGCGGGACTCATCCCCTGAACCTGTGCCCGCTTGCCGTTGAGGTCGCTCATCACGTCACCGGTGAACTGGTCAGGCACCGTGACGCGCAGCCGCATCACCGGCTCGAGCAGGATCGGCTTGGCCTGGAGCGCTCCCTTCTTGAACGCCTGGGCCGCCGCGATCTTGAACGACATCTCCGAGGAGTCGACGGAATGGTACGAGCCGTCTACCAGTGTGACTTTGACGTTGACGACTGGATAGCCAGCGAGCACGCCTTCCTCCATCGCCTCCCGGACACCCTTCTCCACCGCCGGGATGAACTGCTTGGGCACGACGCCGCCGACGATCGTCTCGTGGAACTCGAACTCGGCGTCCGGCAGTGGTTCGAGGTCGAGGAAGACATGCCCGTACTGGCCGTGGCCACCGGTCTGCTTCTTGTGCTTGTACTCGACGCGCCGCACCGGAACCGAGATGGTCTCGCGGTACGGGATGCGTGGCAGCCCGAACTCGACATTGACACCGAACTTGCGCGACATCCGCTCGAGCGCGATTTGGACATGCGACTCGCCCAGGCCAGAAATCAGCGTTTCACCCGTCTGCGGCTCGCGGCTGACGTGCAACGTCGGATCTTCCTCGAGCAGTCGCTGCAATGCCGTGCCCATCTTGTCGAGGTCGCTCTTGGTCTTCGGCGCCACAGCGACGGTGTAGGCCGGGGGCGGAAACTGGATGCCGGGCAGCACGACCTGGCGGGTCGGCTCGCACAGGGTTTCGCCGGTATGGGCATGCTGCAGCTTCGCGACGGCACCGATATCGCCGGCGACGAGCTGGCCGACCGGGATCTGCTCCTTGCCCCGGACGACGAAGAGCTGCCCGACCCGCTCCGTCTCGCCCTGCTGCGAGACGAGCACTTGTGAGTCCGAGCGCATGGTGCCGGAATAGACCCGGAAGTAGGACAGCTTACCGACGAACGGGTCGGCGATGGTCTTGAAGATCAGCGCCGCCAGCGGGCCGCTGGGATCGGGCGCGAGGGTGACCTCTTCACCACCAGGCGAGGCCGCCTTGACTGGCCTGGGAGCCGGGAAGTAGTCGACGATGGCATCGAGCAAGGGCAGAACGCCCTTCAGACTGGTCGCCGCTGTCACGAAAACGGGCGTGAGCTCGCCACTCGCCAACGCGGCGCGCATCCCGTGCTTCAGCTCCTCGACCTCGATCGCCTCGCCCTCCAGGTAGCGCATCATCAGGTCATCGTCGCACTCGCAGACGCGCTCGATGAGCTGCGTGCGATAGGTCTCGACGGCTTCGGCCAGTTCGGGCGGCACTTCGGCCGCCTGGAGGTCTCCATTGCCACCGAAGAGATAGGCCGCACCGCTGATCAGGTCGATCACGCCGCGGAAGTCTCTCTCCTGGCCGATCGGCACCTGAACCGGCACCACCGAAGCACCGAAGCTTTCCTGGGCCCTGCTCAGGCTCGCCGCGAAATTGGCGTTCTCCCGATCGAGCTTGTTGATTACGAGCGCCCGTGGCATGCCAGCCTCGGCGGCATAAGCCCACATCTGCTCGGTGCCTACCTCCACGCCGGCCGAGGCGTCCATCAGGATAAGCGCGGCATCGACGACCCGGAGGGCTGCCTTCACCTCTCCGAGGAAGTCGAAGTAACCGGGGGCGTCGAGGACGTTCACCTTGTGCTCGCGCCACTCGATCGGGATCACGCTGGTCGAGATCGAGATACCGCGACGGTGCTCGTCGGGATCCCAGTCGGACACGGTGGTACCGTCTTCGACTCGTCCCATCCGGGAGATCGCGCGGGTGGCGAACAGCATCGCCTCCGTCAACGACGTCTTCCCGGCCCCACCGTGGGAAAACAGCCCAACGTTGCGCAATCGATCTACCGGATAGGTCTTCACGACTACCCCCCGCCTAGTCCAGATCAGCCTCGCCGCCCGCGCGGGCGGCCTGTG